>JAFYYO010000427.1 GCA_017557475.1 Bacteroidaceae bacterium | reverse complement strand
CTGAGTCCTACAGGCTCAGGAAAGACGCTTGCTTACCTTTTGCCTTTGCTCCAGAAACTTGATGCAAAGAATGACAACCTACAAGCTCTCATCATAGTTCCTTCGCGAGAATTGGCCACACAAACTGCCGATGTGGCTCGCAGAATATGCTCTGAGCTTCGAGTAGCCGCTTGTTATGGAGGGAGGCCGGCTATGGAGGAACACCAACAGATGAAGGGACTTCGCCCTCATCTCGTGGCTGCGACGCCAGGACGACTGCTCGACCATCTGCAGAAAGGCAACTTGCATCCTGATAATGTGCAGACGCTCGTCATAGATGAGTTCGACAAGTCGCTCGAGCTTGGCTTCCGCGAACAGATGCAAAGCATTATCTCCATCCTACCCTTCCTCAAGCAAAGGATTCTCCTCTCTGCCACAGATAGCGAAGAAATCCCTGCTTTCGTGGGCAGTAAGGACTTCGTTCGACTCAACTTCCTTGACGAAGAGAGTGATGACCGCATTAGTCTTCGCCTCGTGAAATCGCCTGAAAAGGACAAACTGGAGACGCTTTATCGCCTACTTTGCACGCTTGGAACGCAGAAAAGCCTCGTGTTTGTGGGCTACAGAGAGAGTGTGGAGCGAGTCGGCAACTACCTTGAGAAGCAAAAGATTCAGGCCGATATCTTTCATGGAGGAATGGAACAAAGGGACAGAGAAAGGGCGCTCTATCGCTTCATGAACTCTTCGGCAAACGTCCTCATCAGCACAGATTTGGCTTCTCGCGGGCTTGATATTACGGATGTAGATAACATTATCCACTATCATCTGCCTTCGAGTCAGGAGGCTTGCACGCATCGAAACGGCCGAACTGCAAGGTGGGACATGAACGGAAGCGCTTACTTCATCCTCGGACCTGAGGAACATTTGCCAGAATATATCGAAGGAGAGGTCGAAAACTTTGCCTTGCCAACCAAAGTTCCATCGCCAGCGAAGCCGCTATGGGTTACATTATATATAGGTAAAGGAAAGAAAGACAAGATAAGTCGAGGCGATATTGTGGGCTTCCTCACAAAACAAGGTGGCCTCGAGAGCAATCAGATAGGCAGAATCGACGTGCTTTCCAATTGGTCTTATGTAGCTGTGGAAAGAGCCGTTTCTCGTCAACTGCTCGAACGCATAAAAGGTCTCAAGATTAAGGGACAGAAGACGATTTACGCCCTCGCAGGGCGTTAGAAATTGCACAAAACATACATTTATTGTGCATTTCTTGTCGAAAAACTTGCACAGTTTGGAGAATTGTGTTACCTTTGCAGCCGATTTTAACCAATTAACGGTAAAAAATGAAGAAAACAATCCTTAGTTTAATGGCTTTTGCAGCTGTAAGCAGCGCATTTGCCGGCGGTCTTTTGACCAACACAAACCAGAATGCAGCCTTCGTACGCAACTTCGCTCAGGAAGGCAAAATTGACTTAACAAGTATCTACGCCAACCCTGCTGGCGGCGCTTTCCTCGAGAACGGATGGCACCTAAGCCTTAACAGCCAGACGGCTTTCCAGCAGAGGAACATCGAAACTACTTTCCCACTATTCAAGTACAACTACGAAAACCCCTCCGAAACCCATCTGTTCGAGGGTCGGGCTACTGCTCCAGTCGTTCCCTCGTTTACAGTTTCTTATAATAAAGACAGGTGGAATCTCTCTGCACACTTCGCCATAAGCGGTGGCGGCGGCAAGTGCGAGTTCGACAACGGCATTGGCTCTTTCGAAGCAGCTTACGCTGGCGTGCTCTATCAATTGGCTCCAAGCCTCTTGCCAACAGGGGTAAACTATCAAGGTTACTCGCTTAATAGCTATATGAAGGGACGTTCATACCACTTCGGCTTGCAGATTGGTGGCGCTTATAAGTTCACAGAAAAGATTGCAGGCTATGTTGGTGTTCGCGCTCTCTATGCTAATGCCAACTACAATGGCTTTGTGAATCCATCCATTAAAACTGACGCTTTGGGCATTGTGCCACTCAACAACTACGGAATCGACCTGAATTGCGACCAGACAGGCTTTGGTGCAACAGTCATCTTGGGTGTTGACTACAAGATTAACGACAAGTGGAATGTGTCTGCTAAGTACGAATGTCCTACTCGTTTGAACTTGAAGAACAAGAGCGAAATCAACATTGCAGAGGATATTGTCAGAGAGAAAGCTGCGACAGTTCTTGGTCAGTTCGAGGACGGCAAGAAGGTTCGCGAGGATGTTCCTGCACTCTTGGCCCTTGGTGCTCAGTACTCTCCCATCGAACAACTTCGCCTTTGTGCCAGCTACCACCAGTTCTTCGATAAGGTTTCCACGAAGTATCTGGACAAGCAGGAACTCATCGACCACAACACTCATGAGTTCATTCTGGGTGCAGAATACGATATCAACAAGCTCCTCACCATTTCTGGTTCTTGGGAAATCACTCGTTATGGACTTAGCGACGAGTACATGAACGACCTCTCTTACAGCCTGTCAAACAACATGATTGGTGGTGGTGTTCGCATCAACCCCACAAAGAGATTCAGCATCGACCTGGGTTATATGTGTACTTTCTACAACGACCGCAAAGTCACAACTCAAACCGCTGCAGGTCCTAAGACAGACATTTATAGCCGTAAGAATCATAGCTTTGGCATCGGAGTTAACTTCGACTTCTAATACTCCATGGAGTATCGGCAAACATAACGTGTTATGTTGAGGATTATAACGTGTAATGATGGCCATCATAACGTGTAATGTTGGCTAACTACACTAGAGTAGTTAGAGCAATAAAAACAAGTGCGTCGTTCAAGAAATATCTTGGACGGCGTTTTTTTTGCTTATTATTTGGTTAATTGATTGCTTTTTCGTACCTTTGCAGCCCAAAAGATAAAATGGATTAGAGATTAGGGATTAGAGATTATATAAAAGACTATATGAGCAAGAAATTCACTGAACGAAATAAGCTCAACTTGAGCGATGTGAACAAGGAAGTGCTCCAGCAATGGGACGAGGAAGATGTGTTCCATCTGAGCATGTCCGAAAGAGAGGGCTGTCCCTCGTTCATCTTCTACGAGGGACCTCCTTCGGCAAACGGACATCCAGGCATCCATCACGTACTCGCTCGCAGTATCAAGGACACTTTCTGTCGCTTCAAGACGATGAAAGGCTTCCAAGTGAAGCGTAAAGCAGGCTGGGACACACACGGACTCCCTGTAGAACTTGGTGTGGAGAAAGAGCTTGGCATCACGAAGGAAGACATCGGAAAGAGCATCAGCATTGAGGAATACAACAAGAAGTGCCGCGAGAATGTGATGATGTACACAAGCGAGTGGGCCGACCTCAGCCACAAAATGGGCTATTGGGTCGATATGGAACACCCTTACATCACCTACGATAACAAGTATATCGAAACGCTTTGGTGGCTTCTGAAGCAACTTTATCAAAAAGATTTGCTTTATAAGGGCTACACGATTCAGCCGTATTCTCCAGCTGCAGGAACAGGTCTTTCGAGCCACGAACTGAATCAACCTGGCTGCTATCGTGATGTTAAGGACACAACAGTTACGGCTCAGTTCAAGGTTACAGATTGTTCTCTCCCATTAAACGGAAAGGTTTACATCCTCGCTTGGACAACAACTCCTTGGACTCTTCCCTCGAATACTGCCCTATGTGTAGGCCCTAAGATTGACTACGTTGCAGTTAAAGGAAGCAATCCCTATAGCGGAGAAGAGGCAATTTACATTCTTGCAGAAGCTCGTCTCTCTGCTTACTTCCAAGCAGAAGAAGGCAAGGAACTCGAGATTCTGTGGCGAGGAAAGGGAACTGACCTCGTTGGCATGAAGTACGAACAACTCTTCCCTTGGGTGAAACCTTGTGCTCTTGAGGACGGAAAGGTTGTTGATAAGAGTGCAGAAGCCTTCCGCGTTATACCTGGTGATTACGTTACGACCGAGGACGGTACTGGTATCGTCCACATCGCTCCCACCTTTGGTGCAGACGATGCCAAGGTGGCAAAGGATGCTGGCATTCCCAGTCTCTTCATCATCGATAAGGCTGGAGATACACGTCCTATGGTTGACTTCACTGGCAAATACTTTGTGAAGGACGATATGGATGCTGATTTCGTGCAGACTTGCGTGAACGAAAGCTATTGGCATCATAGTGGCGACTTCGTCAAGAATGCTTATGACCCGCAGTTCAATCAGGGCGGTAAGTACGACGAGAAAGCCGCTTCGAAGGAAATGGACCTGAATGTGAAGATGTGTATCGAGATGAAGGACGAAGGAACGGCCTTCAAGATTGAGAAACATGTCCACAACTATCCGCATTGTTGGCGTACTGACAAGCCCGTCCTCTACTACCCTCTCGACTCCTGGTTCATCCGTTCTTCGGCAGCTAAGGAGCGCATGATGGAACTCAACAACACTATTCTGTGGAAGCCTGAAAGCACAGGAACAGGTCGCTTCGGCAAGTGGCTCGAGAACCTTAACGATTGGAACCTCTCTCGTTCCCGTTATTGGGGCACTCCGCTTCCTATTTGGCGCAACAAGGATACTCGCGAAGAGATCTGCATAGGCTCAGTTGAAGAGCTGTACAACGAGATAGAGAAGGCAGTTGCAGCAGGCATTATGCCCAGCAACCCACTCAAGGAACGCGGCTTCGTGCCAGGCGATATGAGTCAGGAGAACTACGACCGCATCGACCTCCATCGTCCTTATGTTGACCAGATTTGGTTGGTTGGCGAGAGCGGAGCTGTGTTGAAGCGCGAACTCGACCTCATCGATGTTTGGTTCGATTCGGGTGCAATGCCTTATGCTCAAATACATTATCCTTTCGAGAACAAGGAGTTGCTCGACAAAGGAACTGTCTTCCCAGCAGACTTCATTGCAGAAGGTGTCGACCAAACCCGTGGCTGGTTCTATACTTTGCATGCCATTGCCACAATGGTTTCCGATAGTGTTTCCTACAAAGCAGTCATCAGCAACGGTCTCGTGCTTGATAAGAACGGCATGAAGATGTCGAAGCGACTGGGGAATGCAGTCGATCCGTTTGGTGCCATCGAGAAGTACGGAAGCGATGCAGTTCGCTGGTACATGATAACAAATAGTGCGCCTTGGGACAATCTAAAGTTCGACGAGGAAGGCGTTCAGGAAGTAAGCCGAACATTCTTTGGCAAGCTCTTCCAGACTTACTCTTTCCTCACGATGTACGCAAACGTGGATGGTTGGTGCTACGAGGAGCCAGATGTTCCCATGAACGAACGTCCAGAGATGGATCGTTGGATTCTCTCTTGCCTGAACAGCCTCATCCGTGAGGTTGAACAATGCTACGAAGAATACGAACCAACAAGGGCTGGACGCCTCATTCAAACCTTCGTGGTCGATAACGTCAGCAACTGGTTCGTTCGTCTCTCGAAGAAGCGCTTCTGGGGCTCAGCCATGAGTCTCGATAAGTTGAGTGCTTATCAGACGCTTTATACTTGCCTCGAGACAGTAGCTCGACTGATGGCTCCCATCGCTCCTTACTATGCCGACCGCCTTTGGAGAGACCTCTGCGAGGCAACTGGAAGAGGTGAAACGAAGAGCGTTCACTTGGCTAAGTTCCCTGTTGCAGATGATGCAAAGATTGATCAAGAGCAGGAACAGAGAATGGCTCTCGCTCAGCAGGTAACGAGCATGATTCTTTCTCTTCGCAAGAAGGAGCAGATTGTCGTGAAGCAGCCACTTCAGCGCATCGCAATTCCTGCCACAAGTCCAGAATTGCAGCAACGCATCCAAGCTATGCAACAACTCATCCTCGACGAAGTAAACGTCAAGGAACTCGAGTTCGTAGAGGCTCAAGGAATGCTCGTTAAGCAAGTGAAGTGCAACTTCCGCACGATGGGTAAGAAGTTCGGCAAGCTCATGAAGAGCGTCAATGCTGCTGTTCTGGCGATGAGCCAGGAACAAATTGCAGAACTTGAAGCAAACGAGCATCTGCCTCTCACACTCGATACAGGCGAACAGGTTACCGTTGACCTCGAGGACATCGAAATCTTCAGCCAAGACATTCCAGGTTGGAGCGTTGCTAACGAAGGCACTCTGACAGTTGCCCTCGACCTCACCATCACAGAGGATTTGCGTCTCGAAGGCGTGGCTCGCGAACTCATTCGCAGCATACAGACACTTCGTAAGGACAGCGGTTTCGACATTACCGACCGCATCAACGTCACAATTCCTGAGAGTGACGACAATCGTACTTGCCTCAGCAAGTTCAATGACTATATAGCATCACAGGTTCTGGCCGATAGCATCCAGCTTGGCAACGAACTGAAAGTTAGCAAAATATAACACAAAAAAAAGATATGGAAGAAAACAAAGTTAGGTACTCCGACGAGGAGCTCGAGGAGTTCCGCCAACTTATCAACGAGAAGCTTGAAGTGGCCAAGAGCGACTATGAGATTCTCATGGAGAAAATCAACAACAGCGGTGTGAACGATGATGAGACACATTCCACCTATCACACGCTTGAGGAAGGTTCTGAAACACTCAGCAAGGAGAGTCTCATGAACGAAGTAATGCGTGCTCAGAAGTTCATCACAGGCCTGCAGGCTGCACTTGTTCGCATCCAGAACAAGACCTACGGCATTTGCCGCGAGACTGGCAAGCTGATTCCCAAAGAACGCCTTCGTGCAGTACCTCACGCCACACTCTCCATCGAAGCCAAGCAAGCTCGCGACAAGAAGAAATAAATGACGCGCAAGCAAGCCCAAGCACTGACTTCCGTTGCCTTAGGAGTAGGCATCGTCTGCATCGACCAAGTCATCAAGATTCTGGTCAAGACAGGCATGTACCTGCATCAGAGCATAAGGGTGACGGATTGGTTCCAGATTCTCTTCACAGAGAACGATGGAATGGCTTTTGGTATGGAAGTGCTTCCCAAGTGGTTCCTTACCTCATTCCGCATTGGTGCAGTCGTTTTCCTTGTTTGGTACATTTTCCGTTGTATAAAGCGAGGAATCGGCTGGGGCTTTCTTGTTTGTCTGACGATGATAACTGCTGGAGCTGCAGGCAACATCTTCGACTGCATGTTCTACGGCATGATATTCAACAATCCCCCTGCTCCCCATATAGCCGAATTTGTTTCTTGGGGCACAGGATACGGACAATTGATGCTTGGGCGAGTGGTTGATATGTTCTACTTTCCGCTAGTCGAGTGGGATTGGCCTTCGAGCCTTCCCTACATCGGTGGCGAGCATTTCATCTTCTTCTCTCCCATTTTCAACTTCGCAGATGCCAGCATCAGCTGCGGAGTCATCGCACTCATTCTTTTCTTCAACAAGAACGTGTTTAGATGAGACGTCTCACCTCTTACATCATCCTTCTCACCTCTTTCATCTTCCTCTCCTGCTCTCCCTCTCGACCTCGTGGCATTTTGAGTAAGCAGAAGATGACGGACGTTCTTGTTGACTACCACTTGGCACAAGGAATGGCTGAGACACAAGCTGGCAGCGCTGATATTGCGCGTTACAAGTACATTCAAGCCGTTTTCAAGAAGCATCGCATCACAGAGGCTGTGTTCGATTCCTCGATGATTTATTATAGTGGTCGTGCAGAAGAATTCACGCACATATATGATAATGTGGTGACACGCGTGCAAGCTCAGGCCGAAAGGATGGGACTTGAAGCCACAAACACCCAAGACCGCTTCTCTACCCTTACCAACGAAGGCGACACAGCCAACATCTGGCTCGGCAAAGACTTTGCCTGTATCGTAGCCAATCCTGTTCAATGCGTCTATTCATTTACGATGAAAGCCGATTCCACCTTTAAACCTGGAGACAGCTTCATCTGGCGATTCAAGACGCAATTCGTAGGACGTTCAATGAACAACGAAGCCGTAGCCTTACTCAACTTATATTACGATACAGACACCGCCTGCTGTGTCACCGATTTGCTTCGCAACAGACCACTGAACGAATTGCGCTACACCCCTTCACGCACTCTTGACAGCCTCAATCTTCGCTCCATCTCAGGCTTCATCTACCTTCCTTTGACAAAAGATGCCGACCAGCCCAAGCCCCTACTAGTCAGCGAGATGCAACTCATCCGAATACATAAGGAGCAGCCTGTCATAAAGGAAACTCCTGCGGCATCTGACTCTATCGACAACGACTCGACAGCCAATAGGGTCAACGAGCAGCAGAAGCCTCGTCTCACACCTCAGCAGATGCGCGACAGCCAGCCACGCGAGAAGAAGATTCACGTCACGAAGGAGAACCCCAACCCCATCCGTCCGCAGCAAAGCATCCCGCAACGAATCCGAAGAAGATGAAGCGCGCCTACCATGACATCCTCCTGCCCGACGGAACCCTCCAGCAAGGTCCTGTCGTTGTGGAGACCGATGAAACCGACTGCCTTCTTAGCTGGTATCCGCTCCAGCAGGAAGAGGCTTTCGTCGAGTGGGTTGGCGGCACGTTCATCTGCAAAGGCTAGCCCTTCCTTCACATTTTAACGTGCTTCGTTTGAAAACATAACGTGTTACGCTGCGCATCATAACGTGTAATGTTTGGCTTCACGACTGGCTGTGTTTTGTTTGATCGGTGCAAGTCTGCGTTTAAGCGAGAGCAGAGCCAAACTCGTTTGAGCTATGCCGAGCGGAAGCAGGCTCGCAGGGCAGTCTTTGTTCCGCGCCTTAGGGGCGCGCCTGAGTGCTAAAGCATCTCAGAACGAAGTTCATTGCAGAGAAACGGGCCCTGTTTCGATGCAAGAGACTTCTGTCTCAACTGCATTGCAAAGTTACGACATTTATCGCGCGCGCGCAAATAATTCCTTAATATAAGCACGCAAAAAAACACGCTGGGAAATTGAGGTCAAAAATATACTCATAGAAATGTATACAGTATACTGTACACATTTTTTATCTTAAATTCACTCACCCTCACATATTTTATATGTGCTTTTTTACACTTGAGATTTGCACGACTCAGAAAAAAGCAGTAACTTTGTAGGCGAAATAGAACTAGTCCTAACAATCATGAATACAACATCCCTAATGAACCGTGCTGCCGATAATATCCGCATCCTGGCAGCAGCAATGGTGGAGAAAGCAAAGAGTGGACATCCTGGTGGAGCTATGGGTGGAGCCGACTTCATCAACGTCCTCTTCAGTGAATATCTGCAGTTCGACCCCAAGAACCCAACTTGGGAAGGTCGCGACCGCTTCTTCCTCGACCCTGGCCACATGGCGCCGATGCTCTATGCCCAGTTGACGCTCATCGACAAGTTCACACTCGAAGAAATCCAGCAGCTTCGTCAGTGGGAATCCCCTACTCCTGGTCATCCTGAGGTCTGCTACGAGCGAGGCATCGAGAACAGCTCAGGTCCCCTCGGACAAGGTCACGCATACGCCGTGGGAGCAGCCATCGCAGCCAAGTTCCTCTATGCAAAGACAGGCAATCCATCTTTCAAGAAAGAGACCATCTACGCCTACATCAGCGACGGAGGCATTCAGGAGGAAATCAGTCATGGAGCAGCTCGCATCGCAGGCAAACTGGGGCTCGACAACCTCGTGATGTTCTACGACTCCAACGACATCCAGCTCTCGACAGAGACATCTGTTGTGACTTGCGAGGACACAGCAATGAGGTATCGCGCCTGCGGTTGGGAAGTGATGGAGATTGAGGGCAACAACGTTGAGCAGATTCGTCAGGCTCTCGATAAGGCCAAAGCCGTCACAGGCAAACCGACGCTCATCATTGGCCATTGCATCATGGGCAAGGGCGCTCTCAAGGAAGACGGAACGAGCTACGAACGCAACTGCAAGACGCATGGTGCTCCGCTTGGAGGCGATGCTTTCCGCAACACCATCAAGAACCTGGGCGGCAATCCAGATGAGCCCTTCGCCATCTTCCCAGAAGTGAAGGCGCTCTACGAGGCTCGCATGAAGGAACTGGAGGCGATTGCAGCCGCTCGATATGCAGAAGAAAAGGCTTGGGCTGCGGAAAACGCAGAAAAAGCCGCACAGCTGAGGGACTGGTTCGCAGGTAAACTGCCGAAGATTGATTGGGCGAGCATCGAGCAAAAGCCGAATGATGCCACTCGAAATGCCTCTGCCACTTGCCTCTCGCTCCTGGCAAAGCAGGTCCCCAACATGATTGTCAGCTCTGCCGACCTCTGCAACTCCGATAAGACAGACGGCTTCCTTAAAGGTGGCGCCACAGTCATCTCTCGCGACAACCCTGGCGGAAACTTCCTGCAGGCAGGCGTTGCAGAGCTTACGATGGCATGCTGTTGCATTGGTATGATGCTTCATGGAGGCGTCGTTGCAGCTTGCGGAACCTTCTTCGTCTTCTCTGATTACATGAAGCCAGCAGTTCGTATGGCTGCCCTGATGCAAGTGCCCGTGAAGTTTATCTGGACACACGATGCCTTCCGCGTTGGCGAGGATGGTCCTACGCATGAACCAGTCGAACAGGAGGCTCAAATCCGCCTGATGGAGAAGCTGAAGAACCACAGCGGCAAGAACTCCGTGCTCGTCCTCAGACCTGCAGACGCAAAGGAAACGACTGTAGCATGGACGATGGCGATGGAGAACACAAGTACGCCTACTGCCCTCATCCTCAGTCGTCAGAACATCGAGAATCTGCCTGAAGGGAATGACTACGAACAGGCTCGCAAGGGCGGCTACATCGTGGCTGGGAGCGACAAGAATCCTGATGTCGTTTTAGTGGCAACAGGTTCTGAAGTCAGCACTCTCGTGGCAGGCGCAGATCTTCTTCGTCAAGACGGCTACAAGGTTCGCATCGTAAGTGTGCCAAGCGAAGGGCTCTTCCGTGGGCAACCCGTTTCCTACCAACAAGAGGTAATCCCCGTCGGCAGTAAGGTCTTCGGCCTCACAGCTGGTCTGCCTGTCAACCTGCAAAGCTTCCTCATCGGCGCTCATCCAAGCAGCACCATCTGGGGCCTCGAGAGCTTCGGCTTCTCAGCTCCCTACAAAGTGCTCGACGAGAAACTCGGCTTCACAGCTGAGAATGTTTACGAACAAGTAAAGAAGATACTATGATAGGGTTAGCTTCTGACCATGCTGGTTATTCGCTCAAGCAGCATGTGATGGACTATCTCAAAGCCCATCGCATCAAGTTTCACGATTACGGAACTTATAGCGAGGAGAGTTGCGACTATCCTGACTTTGGACATGCTCTTGCGAAGGGAATTGAGGACGGAGAATGTGAGAAAGGCATTGCCATCTGTGGTAGTGGAGAAGGCATCAGCATTACGCTCAACAAGCACCAAGGCATTCGTGCTGCGCTTTGCTGGATTCCTGAGATTGCCCATCTTGCTCGTCAGCATAACGATGCCAATGTGCTCGTGATGCCTGGCCGTTTCATCACGAACGAAGAAGCAGATGCCATCATGGATGAATACCTCTCAACTGACTTCGAAGGCGGTCGCCACGCAAGAAGAGTTGCGAAAATTCCTGTTCAAGAGGCATAATATAAATATGTATAAGAGATTCCTCTTTGCACTTCTCCTCGCCTTCGTCTCATTAATGGGGCAGGCAGAGGATAGGAAAGTCACCTTCGTGGTTGACGAAGGTTTGGAACCAGTTGTAGAAAAGTACAGGTATCTTTATGATGGCGACCAGTTGGCAAAAGCCATCCTGAGCAAAGACAAGACGATACTTAACAAAGAATACAACATCGTCAGCACAAGCTTCTCCGACGCAAAGAACCTGAAGAATCCGCAGAAGGATACCTTCTACCAAAGCGTGCTGGAAGCCTACAAGAAGCACAAGTCCCTTGTCCTTTCGCCAGATATGATGTGGTTGCTCATCAGTCAAGGCTTTGCCAGATACGTGAATGCCCATAGCGAAGAGCTTCGTCCTCAACTGGTCGACCATGAAGGCCAGATGGATTTGGCGATAGAGACGGAGCAGGACTTGTTCTCTGGGCAAACTGATTATGCTAAACTGGTTGGCGACTTTGCTTCAGAGATAGGCAAATACACAAAGAACGGCATAGCAGAGACACTCACAGCCAACTTCTCGACGACCACTCCGACTGAGCGCATTGCTTCGCAGATAACGTTGATGGAGAGCGTGAAGTCGTACTTCGAATATGTCGTCATGTCTGCGGCCTGCGGCATTCCCACAATCACTCTCAAAGGAACACCTGCCGATTGGCAACGTGTTCTCGACAAGACACGCAAGCTTGCTGGGTATGGACTTGGCAAATGGACAGAGAGTCTGGAGCCGATACTGACGCAATTTGTTCGAGCTGCCGAAGGTCAACCTGACCAACGATTCTGGCAAAGTATTGTCATGAAAGAGCCTATCGACAGATTGAAAGGCGGAGGTTGCAGCAATGAAAAGCCCACCTTCCTGAACGGATGGCTGCTAAAACTCTTTCCAGACGAAAACGGACAGACGCTCGATAGTGTCTTCCATGAGAAGGAAATGCCTTCTGAACGCGTCCAGGTTAGCTTCAAGTATCGCAAATTCGACCCTGAAAAAGGAATCGTGACAAGCGAAACGCCAATGGAACTCATAGCTGGATTCATCGGAGCAGAGGAAGATACGCTCACAAATACTCTTACCCCTCAAATTGGTTGGCTGATTCGTAAAGCAGAGAAAGAAGAAGACTTGCTGGCCGACCTGAAGGAGAGAAGCAAGGGAAGCATATATATCAAGGTGCAAGAAGTGCCTGAGATGCT
>JAFYYO010000426.1 GCA_017557475.1 Bacteroidaceae bacterium | reverse complement strand
TTCCTGCCAAAGGAACTCGCTGGTACGGAGGAAGAGACGAGTTCTCATCTCCCATCTCATGACGTTGCACCACTGATTGACCAGCAGAGGCAGGTCGCGATAAGACTGAATCCAGTTCTTGAAGGTGTTCCAAATGATGGTCTCAGAAGTGGGACGAATGATGAGTTCCTCTTCCAGCTTGGCTGCAGGATCAACCACAACGCCATCGTGCGTCTCGTTGGTCTTGAGGCGATAGTGCGTCACGACTGCACACTCCTTTGCAAAGCCTTCCACATGCTCCGCTTCCTTCGAGAGGAAACTCTTCGGAATGAGCAGGGGAAAATAAGCATTCTGAACGCCAGTCTCCTTGAACATATCGTCGAGGGTGCGTTGCATCTTCTCCCATATTGCATATCCGTAAGGCTTGATAACCATGCAGCCGCGAACGTCGCTCTGCTCCGCCAGGTCGGCCTTTACCACCAGTTCGTTATACCATTTGCTGTAATCCTCGCTTCTCTTTGTGAGGAAGTCCAATTCTTTTGCCATTTTGAATCTGTTTTGTCTTATTTCGGGTGCAAAAGTACAAAATTTCTATGAAATAAGAAAAAAACATCAATCCTTAATCCTTATTCTTTAATCTTTTTCATATCTTTGCGAAAGAAAAGGGACATTAACAAACAGTATTAACTAATAAAACAAAGAGAAAAATGAAAGCAAAGAAATTATTACTGGGTGCTATGGCAATGGCTCTGGTACTCTCTGGTTGTAACATGAACAACACCACTAAGGGCGGCCTCATTGGTGGTGCTGGTGGTGGTGCAGTAGGCGCAGGTCTTGGTGCTGCAATTGGTGCTCTTATCAATGGTTCAAGCGGTGCCAAGATGGGTGCAGCGATTGGTGCTGGCGTAGGTGCAGCTGGTGGAACAACCGCTGGTGTCCTCATCGGCAAGAAGATGGATAAGGCAAAGAAGGAAGCTGAAGCCATTGCTAATGCTCAGGTTGCAGACGCTGTGGACGCTAACGGCTACCAGGCTGTTAAGGTTACCTTCGATAGTGGTATCCTCTTCCAGAGCAGCAAGGCTGCCCTCAACTCAGCAGCTCAGAGCTCACTCACACAGTTCGCTACAAACGTCCTAGCTGCCAATCCTGACATGAACGTTGGCATCGTTGGTTACACAGACAACGATCCTTGGAAGGGAAAGACTGCTGAACAGAGCGTAGCAGCCAACCAGAAGCTGTCAGAGCAGCGTGCTCAAGCAGTCAGCAACTTCCTCCAGAAGCATGGTGCAACTGCCAATCAGATTAAGGATGTCGTAGGTCTTGGCGAGAGCAATCCCGTTGCCGACAACAGCACAGCTGCAGGCAAGCAGCAGAACCGTCGTGTAGAGGTATTCCTCTATGCAAGTCAGGATATGATCGACGCTGCTAAGGCAGGAACGCTGCAATAGTGCTCAGAAAGCTCCAACAACTCTTGCGATGGATTGTGCTCCTGTTCTTTGGGAGCACAATCCTCGCTGTTTTAGTCTATAAGTGGTGTCCCGTCTATGTTACACCGCTTATGTTCATCCGTTGTGCCCAGCAAGTGAGTCGAGGTGAGAAGATTCGCTTGAAGCATCATTGGGTGCCGCTCGATTCGATGAGCATCTATATGCCTGTTGCCGTGATGGCAAGCGAGGACCAGCGCTTCCTTGACCACAACGGCTTCGACTTCATAGAGATCAACAAGACACTCGAGGAACGCCGCTCTGGCAAGCGTTTTCGTGGAGGCAGCACCATCAGTCAGCAGACCGCCAAGAACGTCTTTCTCTGGCCCAAAGCAAGTTGGTTGAGGAAAGGTCTCGAAGCCTATTTCACAGTCCTCATCGAGTTCATTTGGGGGAAGGAACGCATCATGGAGGTCTATCTTAACTCGATTGAGATGGGCGACGGCATTTATGGAGCGGAAGCCGTAGCACAGCAACACTTCGGCCGAAGAGCGATTACCTTGACTCGACCCAATTGTGCGCTCATCGCCGCCACACTTCCAAATCCCCTGAAGTTCAGCAGTAAGAACCCATCTAACTACATGCTGAAACGCCAGACAGCCATCATGACACAAATGCGTCACATTGATGTTTTCCCAAAGAAAAAAGATTAGACAAAGGAAAACATTTGACAACTTTGAGCACACACCTTGGGATAGCGAAAAACATAACACGTTATGATGGCAAACATAACACGTTAAAAACGCCAACGACACACGTTATAATTGCCAACGGTACACGTTATGTTTGCCAACGACACTGGGGTCATTTGGGAACGCTCCTAGCGCAAAGAATAAACACCACATTATCAAAGGGTTAGCACAAGCCATTCTTCATCATCCTTTTTGAGGCTAAAGTCGCTTTCTCGTCCTTTATATTTGGGAATAAGATACTGCAAAGTGTGCAAAAATCTTTACATTTCTTTGCAAGTTAATTGTTCCCCTAGGATTTCTCCTCCATTTGGGCTTCGCAACTTTTTAAGGCTAAATTTGCACTTTTTGCTATTTAGAGTTTGCAATTTGCAAAGTTTTTTGTATCTTTGCAGCGCAAAAACTATATAAATATATTATGTTCGAGTCTTTCTACAGAATGCATCAGTATCTGGTGGAGCGCACACAATCGCCCATCAGACGTGCCCTGATGGATGAAATTGACTGGCACAAACGACTAATCGGCATTAAGGGTAGTCGCGGTGTTGGCAGGACTACTTTCCTGCTTCAGTATGCAAAGGAGAACTTCGGTCCGCGGGACCGCCGTTGCCTCTACATCAACATGAACAACTTTTACTTCCAAGGGAAGACGCTTTTCCAGTTTGCCCAGGAGTTCATGCAAGCAGGTGGTCAGGTCTTGCTCATCGATCAGGTGTTCAAGTACCCTGATTGGAGCCACGACCTTCGCCTCATCTACGACCGCTGCCCACGCCTGAAAGTGGTGTTCGCAGGCTCAAGCGTGATGCGACTCAAGGACGAAAATCCTGAGCTGAACGGCATTTGCGCAAGCTACAACCTGCGTGGCTTCTCGTTCCGCGAGTACCTGAACCTGAGGGCAGGAACAAACTTCCGTCCCTACACAATTCGTGAGATTCAGAACCGCCACGAGCATATTGCCGAAGAAGTACTGCCTCAGGTGAATCCGCTCGACTACTTCAACGACTATCTTCATCACGGATACTACCCCTTCTTCCTCGAGAAGGCAAGCTTCATCGAAAACCTGTTGAAGGCCGTCAACATGATGATTGAAGTCGATATCCTGCTCATCAAGCAGATTGACCTGAAGTATCTGAGCAAAATCAAGAAGTTGCTCTATCTGCTTGCAACAGGCGACTACGGAGCTCCGAATGTCAGCCAGTTGGCACAAGACCTGCAGACAAGCCGCGCAACGGTGGTCAACTACATCAAGTACCTGACCGATGCCCGCTTGCTCAATATGCTCTATCGTCCAGGCGAAGACTTCCCGAAGAAGCCCGCAAGCATCCTCATGCACAACACGAACCTGATGTATGCCATGATGCCCGACTTCAACGACGAGCAGATGATTATGGAAACCTTCTTCCAGAACGCGCTTTGGGGACGCCATCAAGTGCAAAAGGGCGACCGCAGCTGCACTTTCATCGTGGACAAGAACATGAGGTTCCGCATCTGTCTGGAGCAGCCGAAACGCAAGAACACAGATGTGCTCTATGCCCTCGCCGGCATCAAGGAAGGCCTTGAACAGGAGATTCCACTCTGGATGTACGGATTCCTTTACTAAATCATAATAAGGTAAAAAGTTAAATTCAATATAACTATGGCAAAAGAAAAGAAATTTATCACTTGCGACGGCAACGAGGCCGCCGCTCATGTGAGTTATATGTTTTCAGAGGTAGCTGCTATCTACCCCATCACCCCGTCTTCGCCTATGGCGGAGCATGTTGACGAGTGGGCTGCTCGTGGCCGTAAGAACTTGTGGGGACAGACCGTTAGCGTCCAGGAAATGCAGTCTGAGGCTGGTGCAGCTGGTGCCGTTCACGGCTCTCTGCAAGCTGGTGCTCTCACGACAACATTCACGGCTTCTCAGGGTTTGCTTCTGATGATTCCCAACATGTACAAGATTGCAGGTGAGCTGATTCCTTGCGTGTTCGACGTTTCTGCACGTACTTTGGCTTCTCACTCCCTTTGTATCTTTGGTGACCATCAAGACGTAATGGCTTGCCGCCAGACCGGTTTCGCTATGCTTTGCGAAGGTTCCGTTCAGGAAGTAATGGACCTGACTGCAGTCGCTCACCTTGCTTCTCTCGAGACAATGGTTCCGTTCGTCAATTTCTTCGACGGTTTCCGCACTTCTCACGAGTATCACAAGATTGAACTCATGGACCAAGAGGATATCCGTCCACTTGTGAAGGAAGAGTACATCAAGCGCTTCCGCGACCGTGCAATGAGCCCAGAGCGTCCCATCACTCGCGGTACTGCCGAGAATCCCGAGACCTTCTTCACCCATCGTGAAGCTTGCAATCCTTATTATGACAGCGTTCCCGAAGCAGTTGAGAAGT
>JAFYYO010000425.1 GCA_017557475.1 Bacteroidaceae bacterium | reverse complement strand
TAGATTGTTTTTAGTACCAAATGAATAAGTGCTCCATCCAAATGACGTCTTCGGTTCTGTCTCTCCCCAAGCGAAGTAGTCGCCGTAATCCTCTGGGCTTTCTGCTCCGATGTTACATGTTGCCCAAAGTGTTCCACTTGGCAAGCCGAGGTCAACATACTCGTGACTATCAGCGCAATTGTTCTCTGTGAAGCTGATGTTTTTCACCTTATTGACATTGTATACGACAGTTCTGTTATCCGATAGCTTTATTAAAACAGACTGTGCCCAAGCGGTCTGCAAACCTGCAATCATCAGAAGCAGGACTGCGATAAAGTACTTCTTATTCATTGTCATACTTGTTTCCCATGCCCTCCAGCACCAAAAGGACAGTTTGTATAAGCAGAAGCGTGGCACTGATACCACATCTTCCGAGAGAGGTTGTGAGAAATACCCTGATGTGCAGATGTTGTAAACAGCCCACGCTATAAGCGCGAACCATTACACTGTCCTTGCACATCTTAGAAGTTTCTCACATTTCTACTTGCAAGTCGAGCATAACGCTTCGTTATTTCCAATAAGATATTGTTCCAAAGCTCTGCCTACGACTGAGGCTTTAGCCAAAGAACGCTACAAAGTTACGAAAGTTTTGGGAAACAACAAACATTCGCCCATAATTTTTTTATTATGGTTAAATTGGAGACACAGGCAGGAGCGTGAACAAACATTCCACGTTATGATGGCGAACATAACACGTTACGTTTGCAAACATAACACGTCTAGTTGCTCAACTAGGCACGTCTAGTTTGAGAATTAGCCACGTCTAGTTTGCCAATTAGCCACGCCTAGTTTGCTCCCCTAAAAAGCCTGGCAATCCTAGAGGGTTTTCTCCCTCTCAAAAAGAAGGAACAAAGAACAGCCCCCTGCTTTCGCAAGAGGCTGTTTTTCTGTATCCCCTACCCTTCTGATGAAAAGGATGATTGGGGAAGATGGGACGCGGGATTATTGGCCTGCCATGATGTTCAGGACGGTAACGAGGTCGGCAATGTCGATTGTTCCGTCGGCATTGACGTCGGCATCACCTGCGACTTGCTGCCCAGCCATTGCGTTGAGCACGGAAACGGCGTCGGCAATATCGACTGTTCCATCGCAGTTGACGTCGCCTCGCAAGCCGCCTACCTTTATCGTAGCATGGTTCATGTCGAAGGTGATGAGGAATTCCTGAGTCTCACCTTCCTTCGTTTCATCCCAGTTCATGTACCACTTACGGTCGGAACCACGAATGAGGTCGCCTACAACAACGCCATTCTCGAGCAAGAGCTTGTTCGTCTCGCTGCCATAACGTCCTTCGTTCCAGCCGCTGCGCGTTGCGGTGCTGTGCTCGATGCTGCCGGTGTTGGAGCGGCAAGAGAAGATGGTGAAGTTGGGATAGAGGTTCTCGTTCGGGTCTCTGAAGAACTCGACGGTTCCCGAATAAACGCCATTGCCCTTATGAGCCAGAGGCGCCATCTCGTCGTTCTTCCAGCGATGCTGTTCGCCATTGACATTCATGATGGAACCTACGACATAGACGTTGTTGTGCCAAGGATATTCGCCAATGAGGTCGAAGACGACGGTGCTGTCGGCAGGATTGTAGGTTACCTTGTACTGACCGCCAACGGTCTGGAAGTCATTATGATTGTCGTTGTCGTCGAGAACCATTTTGAAGGTGTTGATGGCTGGCGTGATGAAACGACGGGAAGAACGCTGGCATTCGTAGCGTTCGTCCATGCGACTGACATAGATGCCGGCACGGGCATTGGAGCTTGCGAGGTTGGCGCGATTCTGCACATAGACGCAAGGAGCAACGAAGGTGCCGTCTTCTTGTTGCGTCATGGGATAACAGGTGTTGCGCGTATCGTAGGCGAGGTTGATGTCAAGCGAATCAGGATTGAGCAGGTCGCCCTGAACGTAATAGCCGCCGCCAAGAGCGGGGTCGTTCAGGATCTGCTGACGATAGTTGCGAGCTTCTTCGTCGGTGAGGTCACCGCTCATGTAGTGGTCGTAGATTTCATCTGACACAGCTACAAAGGCTTCGCTCATTTCGGGATTGGTGTCGATGAGTTCGTCAGCCTTTCCGCCGCAGTATTCATAAAGGGCGAGAAGGTCGTTATAAGCGTCGTAGCTGTCGAGGACGGTGTTGAACTCGTCGTTAATCTTCTTGATGGCAGCAAGCTGTTCCTCTAAAGTGCCAGCCTGCTGAGCATCAGCGATGTAGGTCTCGAGGTTGTCGATATGGCTCTGGCTAATGAATACCAACCATTGCTCTTCATGACCCCACTTGAGTGCGTCGAGACGCTTCTGGAAGTTCTCCATCATAGCAGCGATGGCTTCTTCGCTGTAGCCACGATAAGTGAGTTTGAACTTGCCCCACATCGTCATGCCGCTCTCGTACCAAGGCTTGCCGGTATTGCGGATACCGAGCGTAAGAGCGCCACCCTGAACGATGCCATATACATTATTGACATAGCGGCCTCCAGCAAATGCGAAGCTGCATGCCTGACGCTTTTCGGGAACATAGCCGTCGACACCTGTATCAAACTCGTAAGAGTCCGTATTCTCGCCTGCATGAGGGATATTGGGGTCGTTCGGATCAAAGCGGCCGTTAACACCGTTTACAGCATCTGCATAGAGCACGCGACCAGCATAGATGTTCATGATGGGCGTGTAGAAATCGTTGATGAAGAGGTCGGCAGGCACATAGTCGTTGCCCAAGACATCGCCTTCGAGATTGCCTCCGGGACGATAGAAAGCAGGAGCCTCGAGTTCGTAGATGCCGTCGGGAATGTCGGCCACGATGTACTGAGAAACATTGAATGCGGTGTTCCAAGAACCGGCAACGGGATAGATGTCGGGGAAGCCGGTGTTGCAACTGAAGTTGTAACCGACAGAGCTCTCGTAAGTCCTGACAGTTACCCAGTCCTTGAAGCTGTCATCTTCGTCGAAACCAGCGTTCTTGATGATGTTGCTGACATCGGAACCTTCCATGATGCTGGTCATGATGGCGTTTTCGTACAACTGACGAGCAAAAGCAAGCTCGGCTGTCAGCTCTTCTTCGCTGAGAGTACGATTATCGATGATGTTGAGATATGAGCCGTTGGGAAGGTCTTCACTCGGTTCTACATCCTCTTCGAGATAAGAGTCGAACAGCTCGGCAGCAGGGCCGTTGAGGTCGTCGCGACCTTCGCGCTCTTCTCTCAGAGCATCGATGGCTTCCTTATATGCCTCATAGGCGAGGTGGCTACGACGAATGAGGTTTGGCGTGCGAGCCAAGACATCGGAAACAGCCATTATCTCTTCGAGCGTAGAGGCATTCGCAATGGCATCCTTTGCCTCGTTATAGGCTTCCTTGAGAGAAACCTGAGGCTCGAGGTCTTCGAGGTCGTGCTGGATGGCTTTCTCTTGTTGCTGACGAATGAGGTCGATATCGCCATCAATCTTATCAAGTCGCCAAGTATCCCAAACAGTCCAGTTACCATAGAGGTAGAGGCTATTCTCTACACCTATCTTGACGCTGTCTTCTTCGCTCTCGATAGCGAAGTAGAGAGGCTCGTTCCAGTAAAGTCCGCGAGCAAAGTACTTGTTGCAGGCTGCCAAAGAGTTAGGTGCCCACTTGCTAGTAAAGCCGTTGAAGACTTCCGTCTCGTTGACGCGGTCTTCCTGAGCGTCCTCAGCAATATCCTTGAAGCGAATGGCAACCTTCTTGCCATTGATTTCTGCGAAGTACTGGCTGCTGTGATAGAGAGGAGCATAGGCATCGCTCAGCACACCCATCTCGTAGGCATCGCCTTCATTACCGCCATTATCAGCGTCCCAAGCTTGTACGCGCTGCAAGCCTTGCAAACGCAAACGATAGAGACCTGGTTCAAGGCCAGTGATGTCCTGATAAGTCTCGAACCAATGCGTATTCCAATGCTCTGCAACGCTGTTGTTGATAGCCAGTCCGCTACCGTCACCAGAGTTGCTGGTCGTATAGCCATCTGTAACGTCGTGGTCAGCATTTGCAAAGACTTCGAGGAATGGGAAGTCAGGATCTTGCTGATGACAGACAGAGCAGAAGCCGTCGACGAACTGATGGTCGGGCTTTGTTGTTCCTTGCGTATTGGAATAAGTAATATCGCCTATGAGAACGCCGTCGCAACGCATCTCACCATTTGCATAAACTTGCTCGTGACCAGGCATGAATGTTGGGAACTCGTCCTCGCCAAGCGTCTGGAACCAAGCAATCTCTTCCTGATTGCCATTGAGCTTGTAGCAAAGCGAACCGCTCTCGAGTTCCTCATAATCGATTACAGCAGACTGAAGAGGCGTTCCGTTCACGCTATAACAGTTGTTGAAGGTTGCGCTGTTGAAGCGAGCCAGATACTTGTCGTCGTTCTGTACGCCGCTTACCGTAGCACTCGACCAACAGTTCGTAATGACAGCACCGCTACCGCCAAGCCAAGCACTCAGAGCACCATTCTCCATCACCTCTGAACCAGAGATGAAGCCAGTTGAGTAGCAGTTGGTCATATAGATGATAGCTACCGAACCTGTGTTACAACCCAAGATGCCGCCAGCTCCTGCTCTTTGGCAAGAGACGTCACCTTCGAAACCGAGGTTCTCGAGATGAATATCGCCAGCTTCTGTAGAGCCACCAATGAAACCAGCATTGCCGTGAGCATTGACGAAGCAAGTTGCGTCACCACGAAGATTCTTGACAGTAGCTCCACCATTAAGGAAGTTGATAAAGCCAACCCAATCATTTTCAGGATAATCCAAGGTCATGTTGCTAATAGTATGGAAACCACCATCGAAGATGCCCTTGAAGCCGTGATTGCGGTCAGCAATACCTGCAAAGTCGGGATAGTCCGTAAAGTCGAGGTCGGCGTTCAGTTTGGCATTCACAGTTGTGTTGCCAGCCTTTACAAACTCAGCAAACCAGCACACATCCAGCTCATTGTTCAGCTGATAGAAGTCGTTCTCGTCCTTCTCGCAGAAGTTCTCGTTGATAGCGCCGCAATTGATGCAATACCAGTTGCCTTCCTCGAACTCATGAGGCGGACGAACAGGCTCAACTGGGTCGTTCGTATAGGTTCCGCCTTCGATGGGAGTGCCGTCGCAAAGCAGCTCGCCTTGCAGATAGACCTGCTTGCTGGTGCTGAAGGGCACGGGATACTCGTCTTCGCCAAGCGTTTGCCAGAAGACAATCTCGCCAGCCACAGCATTGAGGCTATAAGCAAGCCTGCCGTTGACGACATCCTCAGCGGTGAAGTCGTGCTCTTTATATTGGAGAGCCAGTTCATTATCGCTAAGGTCATAGCTGTTGATGCCAATGGTACTGCTATTACTCTGGCGGAACAAGCCGCGACCTTCGGGGTCGATACCTTCAACAAAGCCAAGATTGAAGCAGTTTGTGACGCGGGTATTGGCGTTGTCGCCCAACCATCCTGAGATGCCGGCAGACTCGCCATCACCCTCAGATATTATAGTACCAGTATTGACACAGTTGATAATCTTCCAAATAGGATGACCGCTTGTGCTGCCACCTGTGATGCCGCCTGCATTCTTGGCAGAAGTCTTAACAGTGGCCTCATTCACGCAATTCATAATGATGATTTCCTTTGCGCTATTCTGACCGGTACCTGTAATGCCACCTGTACGCAAGCCGCCATAGATGGAGCAGCTCTTGTCGATGATGAGGTTCTTGATGACAGTACCTTCACCACGACTGTTTGGATTGCCGCGAAGGTCGCCGAAGAAGCCCTGACGCTCTGTGTCGGGACGGTTGATGATCATGTTCTTGATGCGATGACCTTGGCCGTCGAACGTCGCATTGTACTTCCTGCCGTCGTTAGGCCCGATGGGGCTGTGCAGGTTCTCGATGTTCTCGAAATCGATGTCGTTCATCAACTTACAGTCCAAGTCGAGGATATTGTTTGCGACTTGCTGCGAAATCCATTCCACATTGCCCGCATTGTAGAGCATGTAGAAGCCGTCCGCGTCCTGAAGAGGCCTTTCGAAGTGTTCGTCGCAATCGTCGTGCATGGTACAGATACCGTTCACGTATCCGTGGTCATCCGCGAAAGCAGCCGAAGAGGCGAGCCACATAAGGCCGAGGAGGGCAAGAGAAGTAATTTTTCTCATAGTTTTTAATTTAGTTATTAATAATAATATAATGTATAAGTATTCTTATTGTAAAAATAGTACACCGATTTTTAGATTTCACGTCACAAAAGTACAAATTTTTAGCGAAACATTGGTAAATTTTTTCCAACTTTTTTAAAAATATTACACTTTACGCACATTTTTGATGTAAAAAACAGAAAGAATGGGTAGTCTCAGCGTGGAAAATCATTCAATTATGCGTGGGTTATCGACAAAGAACACGTGGGTGACAGAGAAAGAACACGTGGATGACAGAGAAAGAACACGTGGATGACAGAGAAAGAACACGTGGATGACTGAAAAAAAACGAGCGGGTTGTTGCCTGACACTCCACGTTAAAATGCCAGTACCTACGTGCCAGTACTTCAGTACCTACAGGCGAGGACTGCAGTACCTCCACGCTTGTACTGGAGTACCGACACAAGAAAACTAAAGGAGTACTGAGCCCAAAGTGGCAACTTCGGCTTTATTGGGGGCACGAAAAAAGCGCCAAACAAGTTGTCTGACGCTTTCATTTTTTGTGGTGCCACCAGGAATCGAACCGGGGACACAAGGATTTTCAGTCCTTTGCTCTACCAACTGAGCTATGGCACCCTTTTTCAAATGCGAGTGCAAAGGTAAGCCAAAAATCCGAACCCTGCAAGCATTTCGCTAAAAAAAATGAAGGAAAAGGTGTATTTTCCTGTAAATAGCCTTGTCATATCAGTTATTTTTCGTACTTTTGCATCGCAATTAGAGAGGATTGCTTTGCGAGAACAGGCTGCGCCTCAGCATAGAGCGAGGCTCTCTGCGTTCGGTTTGCACTGTCCTTGCAGCGGTTTTTAGGACCATTGGCGTAGCTTTGCTTCGCCTTCGTTTCCTCGCCATGACAGAGTTGAAACAAGTTTTCCCCTCTGTTCATTTGGCTTAACGGAAACTTTCGGAAAGTAGCGCAGTTGGTAGCGTACCACGTTCGGGACGTGGGGGTCGGGAGTTCGAGTCTCCTCTTTCCGACAATTTAAAGTGAAGAACGAAGAGTGAAGAGTGAAGAGTGAAGAATCAAAGTAACCACAGACATCCTGGTGCAATTCTCATTCTTCACTCTTAGTTTTTCACTCTTCACTTTTCCTATGGAAAACTGGTTCGCGATGCGCGTCACTTATCGACGCGAAATGAAGGTCAAGGCGGAGATGGATGCCCTTGGGGTGCCGGCTTTTGTACCGATGCGGCGCATCAATAAGCGAGGACTTCGCCTGAAAAACTCATTCGAACCGGCCATCCACAATCTCATTTTCATTCACGCAACTGAGGAAAAGGTGCAGGCTCTGAAGAAGTCGCGCCCTGAACTTCAGTACATGATGCGAAAGATGAACGGGAAGATGGAGAAAATCATCGTGCCAAAGCGGCAGATGAACGACTTCATGAAGGTCTGTACCGCAAGTCCCGACTTCATCGAAATCGTGTCGGCAGACGAGATTCAGTTCAAGCCAGGACAGGAAGTCATTGTGGTAAGCGGCCCTCTACAAGGCATTCGCGGCTACTTCCAGCGCATCGAAGGTCATCGAAGCCGACGCCTCATCGTCACGATTCCTGGGGCTTGTTCTGCCACAATCGAGGTCAAGGCAGAAGACGTCACTCCAGTTTAATCCTTAACAATCGAGGTGCATTCGTGCCTCAAACCCTTGCTCTTGTTGAGATAAGCCTTCGCCACGCCAAAGCGAAGGAAGAGGTCGAGACGGACAGGAATGTGATTCTCGTCGTCGGAGATGTAGAAAGTGATGATTTCCTTCTCTTTCCCTTGCGGATATTCCACAAAAGAGAAGACGAGACAACGATAGGTCACTCCGCTACCCTTCATCGTAAAGTTCTCGCGACCACGATAGATGAGCGTAATATCCTCTACCTTATGTCCGTCGGCCATCGGCATTCGAATCTTCTCGCCCTTGCGTAAGTTCTCCACCTTGAAAGAACGCGCCCTCAGCAAAAGGCTCATCATATCGTAGATACACTTGGGACTATCGTAGGTCTTCTCAGTCACAACGCCATCACGATTCTGGAAGCGTTGGCGAAGATGCGTCTTTCCTCCAGGATAGGAATACCAGACTTCGTCCACATAATAGCGGCCACCTTCGTTGGCACTCTTCTTGTAATAACGAGGCGCCATATCCTCCGTGATGATGCTCTGCATGGTGTCGCGCATCAGGAAAAAGCGGTCGAGGCGAGAACTGGTGCGTGTGATGAGATGAGCTTTGTAGGCAGATTTGCCTTCGAAATTCGTCGGCTTTACACTCATCGTAGCCGTACCTGCGCTGACCCACACGAACTTCCAGTTGAAGAAAAGGTCGTAGTTCAACTCCTCGCCTGCATTAAAAGCAGTATTCTCTGCTGAACATTGAGCAGATGACTTCGTCACGAAAATAAGTATCGCGAAGAAGATGACTATGATACGCTTGGATTTCATTTCTGTCCTTCTCGCCGTTTCTTCTCTTCACGCTCTTTGTTGCGCTGCTTTACATTCTTTTCCTTATCCGGCTTCTGCTTGGTGATTTCCAAAGGCTTCTGCTTCATACGAGAGATTTCAAGAGGGGCCCAGTCCTGCTCTACATCCCATTTAGCCTTGACAGCAATGGGTTTCGGGAAATAGAAAACTTGCTCGGGCTGCAGACCTGAATTGTAATCGCCAGTATCCCACACGCCATTACCATTACTATCTATGAAGCATCGCAGATAATAATCATTAGGCTTCATGTAGAAGAAGTCGGCTCGGCCATCCTTTCCTGCAACCTGCTCTGCCACACACTTATCGGCTTTGCTCATCAGTTGAACAATGACCTGATCCGACTTTGGCAGTATAACGTGTACGAAGAGCGAGCCGAATTCGTCTTCACTCTTCACAGAGAACTCGTTCTTGATTGCCCTACATGGATGGCCCATCACGCCAACGACGGCAGCACTATCAATCGTGAAGCGATACTGACGCTTCTGTTCCCACTCGGCATAAAGCGTATAAGACTTCACATCTCTGTCGGGCAAGAAGAGGAAAGGCTCCGGAATCCAAAAAGAATCCTGCTTGATATACAGATGCATTCGCGACGTATCGGCTCTTGCAATAGGCTGCTTGGAAATGTATTGAACATTCTGATTCGGGTCGATACCGCCTGAAGGCTTAGCCGAAATGTCGAGGTAGGTCGTCACATACGGATTTTCTTCCTTCTGCATAGGCATCTTGGCCTTCTTAAGACGCTTTTCATGTTGCTTCTGCCACTCTTGCATTTGCTTCTCCTTATCCTTCAACATCTTCGCCCAAGTTACTCTCGGAGACTCTTCCTTCAGTTCCGTATGAGGCTGCAGAACGCCCAAGCTGTCGGTCTCGAGGAAAGTAAGCTCGAACTTAATCGTGTCTTCGCGATGCGTGAAGGCCGTGTCCGTAATCCAATAGGTTATGGTATCGTTATGGAGAGAAGCGTCTGCAACAAGACATTTCTCGTCGAAGTTTATACCTTTAATAATGGGAAGAGAGTCGGCAGGAGCAGTAAAGAAGAGTCGCATAACATCAGGGTCGGGTCGCTCCAACTTGAGAAGATGCTGCTCCTGACCAGCTTCGAGGAATGCGTTGAGCACCAAGTCGTCCGGGTAATAATGGACATAAGGAACGGCACAAATGGAGTCGTAATGCGTCGAATCACGCCAAACGGTATCCATTCGAATGTCCCACTTGCAAGAAGTCGTGAAAGTGTCCTGCATAAAAGCAATACGCTCGCTCTTTTGAGAAAAGAGGAAGTCGCCGTCTTTATCTTCCAAAGCAAAAGCACGATACTTGCCCGGCTTGACACCCTTAATGCAGAACTGACCGGAACCATTGGTGCGAGAGACTCGACTGAAAGGCTTATGCCTCATAATGGAGTCGCTGAAGAGAGAATCCATCGGATAAAGACCTACCAGCATTCCCTTTATCGGCTCCATATTGTCTGCACTAAGCACCACACCCGACACTTCCATCGTATCAATCTCACTGCCCGTACTGAAGCTGTAGGTGTAGTGTCCCATAGGATTACCCTCGTTGTTATCGACGATGGCATCACTGAAATCGATGGTATAAGTCGTGTTTGCCTGCAAAGTATCGTAGAGCGTAATCTTCACACTCTTGCCGTCGGCACGAATATTGGCAGGCTCAATCTGAGGAGGCGACACGATAACTTTCTCGTTGGCATTCTCGAGCTTGATGTACTCGTCGAAACGAATCTGCATCTTACGAGCGCTAATGCCGACGGAACGGTCTGCAGGAGAGGAAGACACCACCTTAGGCGGAATCTCGTCATAGATGCCGCCATCGGGAGTACCGATGCTTGCACATGCCGCCAAGAAAAGCAGCATCAAGCCTGCAAGATAGTGTTTCGTCTTCATTTCTCCTATTTACCTTATTACTGCAACGCCAGCACTTGTTCGATGATATCGCGATTGTTGCAGAGTCGAGGCACTTTATGCTGACCGCCTAACTTGCCTTTCTGCTTGAGCCAATCGTTGAAGACACCAGGACGTGCCTTGATGAGTTCGAGCCTTTGAAGTGTGATATCCTTATATCGTTTTGCCTCGTAATCGGAATTTATCTGCTGAAGACTCTCATCGAGAATGCGAGCGAACTCTTCGATATCGTTTGGCTCTCGACTGAACTCCACAACCCACTGATGACGGCACTTCCCATCGGCATCCATGAAAACGGGTGCCGCCGTATATTCCAGCACTTCAGCTCCTGTCTGCCTACATGCTTCGGCCAATCCCTTCTCAGCATTATCGACAATCAGTTCCTCGCCAAAAGCATTAATGAAGGACTTCGTGCGCCCCGTAATAACGAACTTATAGGGATTGCGACTGGTGAAGCGAATCATATCGCCTATAATATAACGCCAAAGTCCGCTTGAGGTAGAGATGACCATCGCATAGTTGCGTCCCGTCTCAACACCCCAAAGAGGAACGACAGTAGGCTCTTCCTTGTCGAACTCATCCATAGGAATGAACTCGAAGAAGATGCCATAATCAATCATCAGACTCATTGCCGAGTCGCTTGGGTCGTCCTGTAAACCAAAGAAACCTTCAGAAGCATTATAGGTCTCCATGTAGTGCATCCCTGGAGAAGTAATGAGTCGCTCGTATTGCCCACGATAAGGAGTGAAAGCCACACCACCATGGAAGAACATTTCCAGGTTGGGCCATACCTCATTAAGGTACTCTTTGCCGCTAAGCTCCATTACCCTATTCAGGACGGAAAGCATCCAAGAGGGAACACCACTCAAGTTCGTGACATTCTGCTTCAAAGCCTCTCTTGCAATACGGTCACGCTTTATCTCGAAGTCACTCAACAAAGCAGTTGCTTTCTTCGGCACTCGAATCAGGTTGACAAGCGGATTGATATTCTCGATAAGAATGGCACTGAGGTCGCCCACGAGACTGCCAGGCAGATTGTAGTTCGAAGCATGACTGCCACCAAGAATCAAGGCTTTTCCGTCAAAGATGCGACTCTTTGGATTATTTCTCAAGTACCAAACCACAGCATCAGTACCGCCAGCATAATGCGTATCGTGCAGCCCATCCTTACTTACAGGAATAAACTTGCTCTTATCGTTCGTTGTACCGCTCGACTTAGCATACCACTTCACTCTTCCAGGCCAAAGGATGTCGCTCTCGCCATGCCTCATTCTGTCGATGAAACCTTTGAGTTCCTCGTAAGTATTAAGGGGAGTTTGTCGGGCAAAGTCCTCATAACTGAGGTTTTTATCGTAAGCATGCGCCCTACCCCACTCCGTCTCGGATGCCTTACCGAGCAAACGTTTGAGGACGCTTCTCTGCAAAGCCTCTGCCTCCGCCTGATAAAGGTCGAGCTTATGCAGGCGAGGCGTGAAGATTGGACGTATGATACTAGTCAGCGACATTATTATTTTCAATTTGGCAATTTACGATTTCATCATGCAACTTCCAGTCGTGCTTGAGGCGATGGAGTGCATTCTTGCTTGCCTTCTGATGGCTTTCCTTCTTGGAGTAACCTTTGCCGCGAGCACACTCGTGTCCGTTGATGACGACCTTTGTATTGAAGAGAGGCGAACCGTCTTCTGTCTTCGTTTCATTAAGTAGGACGTACTCGAGTTCCACCTTATGCTTTTGACACCACTCCAGGAGCTTGCTCTTGAAGTTCACTTCTTTGTATGCCAGCTTGTCGATGTCGATGAGGCGGCGCATTATCTTCTTTCTGATGAAGGTCTTGCAATGGCCGTATCCTCTATCGAGATAGATGGCTCCTATGAGTGCCTCGAAGGCGTTACCTGCGAGGTAGCTGTTGTGCGTCTGGTTGTGCTCGTTTCTGCGAATGAGCTTGTCGAGACCTATCTCTGCCGCCAATCTTCCGAGCGATTCCCTTTGCACAATCTTGCTTCGAGTATTCGTCAGGAAGCCTTCTCGTTTGCGAGGGAAGTGATGATAGACTATCTCGCCCACGACAGCATCGAGGATGGCATCACCAAGGAACTCAAGCCGTTCGTTATTCAGGCGATTCCCGTCTTTGCTTTGAGCGAGCATCGACTTGTGCATCAAAGCTTCCTGATAGAGGCTTATCTTGTGCGGATAGAAGCCCAGCATATTACGAAAAGCGCGACAAAGTTCCCTGTCCTTGCGGAAGGGTAACCTTATCGCGTCTATCAGGTTTTCGGCAGACACGGCCTTATCCTGCGTACTTCTTAAAGATAACGCAGGCGTTATGACCTCCGAAGCCAAAGGTATTGCTCAGAGCGGCTCTAACTGTGCGCTTCTGTGCCTGGCCGAAGGTGAAGTTCAACTTATAGTCAATCTCGGGGTCTTCGTCGCCTGCCTCATGATTGATGGTGGGCGGAACGATATCTTCCTTGACAGACATTACACTTGCCATTGCCTCGATGGCTCCAGCAGCACCCAGCAGATGGCCTGTCATAGACTTCGTACTGCTGATGTTAAGCTCGTAGGCATGCTGTCCGAAGACGGCAAGGATAGCCTTACATTCGCTTACGTCGCCGACGGGAGTCGAAGTGCCGTGAACGTTGATGTAGTCGATATCCTCAGGCTTCATGGCAGCATCCTCGAGGGCATTCTCCATGACGAGTTTTGCGCCTAGGCCTTCGGGATGCGAAGCCGTGATGTGATGTGCGTCGGCACTCATGCCGGCACCTGCCATCTCAGCATAAATCTTTGCACCACGAGCCTTTGCATGCTCCAGTTCTTCAAGCACGAGGACTGCACTACCTTCTGCCATCACGAAGCCGTCGCGACTTGCGCTGAAGGGACGGCTTGCCTTCTGAGGCTCATCGTTGCGAGTGCTCAAGGCGTGCATCGCGGTAAAACCACCTACGCCAGCTGCCGTGATTGCTGCTTCTGCTCCGCCACTTACGATGACGTCTGCCTTTCCCAAACGAATGAGATTGAAGGCGTCGGCAAGTGCGTTAGTAGAGGAAGCACATGCACTCGAGGTGATGTAGTTGGGACCATGGAAGCCGTACTTGATGCTGATGTGGCCAGCACAAATGTCAGCTATCATCTTGGGCACGAAGAAGGGGTTGAACTTAGGGCCGATGGTGTCGCCAGTCTTGGCATAATTGGTCACTTCTTCCTCATAGGTCTTCATGCCTCCGATGCCTACGCCAAAGATGACGCCCACACGATTCTTGTCGATAGTCTCGACATCCATCGCGCTATCCTCCACGGCCATAATAGCTGCGGAGAGGGCATATTGGCAATAGGGGTCCATCTTGCGAGCTTCTTTCTTGTCGATGAAATCTTCAGGATTGAAGTTCTTCACCTCGCAAGCGAATTGTGCCTTGAACTTGGATGCATCAAAATGTGTGATAGGAGCAGCACCGCTCACACCCGCAAGCATATTCTGCCACGTCTCAGCAGCAGTGTTGCCCAGGGGAGTGACGGCACCGATACCTGTCACTACAACTCTTTTCAGTTCCATTAACTGTCAGTTAAGAGGTGAGAGCTAAGAATTAGGACTTCTCCCTAATCCCTAATCTCTAATC
>JAFYYO010000424.1 GCA_017557475.1 Bacteroidaceae bacterium | reverse complement strand
TAGCCGATAACGTCGCCAGCTTCGCCTGTCATCGTGAAGAGAATAGGGTAGAAGATAGCACAGATGCAAACGGTAGCCAAAAGCATCGGCATGAAGTATTGCTTGACCGACATGATGGCTGCTTCCTTCCTGTCCATGCCATTGCCAAGGTACTCGAGGTATCCATCGATGACGACAATGCTATTATCCACTATCATGCCAAGCACAACGATGAGCGAGGCAAGCGTGATGATGTTAAGAGGTATGCCAAGTAGGTACATGATGCCTACGCTGATGAACGTCGAAAGAGGTATGGTGATGGCGGCAACAATGGCACTCCTGATAGGGAAGAGCAACATCATGACAAGAATGATGACAGCCATCGACTCGATGAGGTTGACGAGAAATTCCTTTACACTTGCTTCCACGACTTTTGGCTGGTCGGTGATGCGGAGCACGTCCACATCATCTGGCAAATAATCTTGCCGGAAGTCTTCAATAACCTTGTTGACCTCTTCGCCGTAGTGCACGATGTTGTTGCCTTCGGTCATTTCAAGAGAAAGCAGGACGCAGCGCTTCCCATTGCTCTCAATGTAGCTGTCGCTTGTGTCATACTCACGTTTCACCTCAGCAATATCACGCACTCGAACCACTTTTCCTGTGGCGTCGGAATAGATGATGTGGTCCATCACTTCCTGTTCCGAATGACGTGTCGTGGCAAGATGCAACGGGATGTTTGTCGTGGAAGTGCTTACGCTGCCGCTTAAGGTAGTGAGTCCTTCGTTGGAGAGAGCCGTCATGAGAGCTGCTTGACCGATGCCGTAGGCCGCAAGACGTTCGCGGTCAACATAGACGCTCAACTGCTCCCTTTTCTCGCCATACTGACGTACATTGCTGACACTCTTGACGCGACGCAGACGGTCGGCCAGTTCGTCGCTGTAATCTTGCAGTTCTCTATAGGAGCGCTCGTTGCTTTCAAGGGTGATAAGCAGGGCAGAAGCATCGCCGAAGTCGTCTTTGACAATCAGGGCAACGACACCGCTTGGCAACTGGCTCTTATAGGCATTGACGCCGTGTTTGATCTTGTTCCAGATGGGACCAAGGTTGGTGAGGCGTGCATCGAAGAAGACCTTCATAAAGCACATGCCATTCATGCTTTGCGTAGTTGTCTTTGCCCGATCCACCTCTTTGAAGGTGAAGATGAAGCGCTCAAGCGGTCGTGCCACTTGTGCCTCTATCTCCTCGCTTGTCGCGCCAGGCATGACAGCGACCACAACTCCCATTCTCATCGTGAAGGGGGGAAACTCGTCCTTCGACATCTGTTCAAGTCCATAGAAGCCGAAGGCGAGCAATATGATAGTGATAAGTGCCGTGATGCCCCAATTCTTAAGTGGCCAAGCAGCCCAATGCCGCATCAAGACACTTTGTTTCCTCTGTTCCATAGAATCTCTTTTTCTACTTTACTTGGCTTCCTTCGCTGACCTTCTGGTAGCCTTCAACAATGACTTTGTCGCCTTCAGACAAGCCTGAGAGGATAGCGATGCGGTCGCCTTGTGCCTCTCCGACCTCTACGGGTTGGCGAGAAGCCTTGCCCTCCCTTGCGACCCATACGAATTGATGTCCGTCAGCACTCTGCTGCACACTGCGCAGGGGCACAGTTACAGTCTTGTTGTCAATGTTGCCATCTTCTGCATCAGTTGTAACGTTCACCACCATGCCGGGCAGCAACTCCAAGCCTGGATTGAGCACTACGAAGCGAACATCGTAGGTGTGTGTCAGGACGTCGCCTTGCACATCGCGAATGAAGTGGTTGCTGCGGAACGTCTTTCCGCCGAGTGCTTCGGCAGATACGGTCACGCCTTTGCCTCGGTTCTTCAGGGGATTGAAGTAGGCAATCTCTTTTTCTGGGACGGAGACTTTAACCTTAACCTTTGCTATGTCCAAGATGGTGCAGACGGGTTGCGAGGGAAGAGCCGTCATGCCGTTCTCCATCTCCTTCTTGCCAACGATGCCGCTGCAGGGAGCCAGCAAGCGACAATCCTTCACGGCCTTGTTCGCCATGTCGAGGCTAGACTGGGCTTGACGCACTTTTGTCTGGACGTTCACCCAATCGATATCAGGGATGGCCTGAGTCTCGTGCAGGGCTTTCATACGTTCTTGTGCATCGAGAGCCTGATCCAGGGCCGCCTTAGCTGCCTGACGGGTGTTTTCACATTGAGTCGGATCCATTTCTGCAATGAGCTGGCCCTTTGCCACGTATTGTCCTTCTTGCACATAGACACGGTTTACAGTGCCCATACCTGTGAAGCTGACAGGTGTGCTGCTGTCTTCCTCCACTTTGCCTACATAGTGTTTTCTAACGGCTGACGTGCCTGCGCAGACCGTCTCAGTGGTAACTTTTAGCGGCTCCACCTGATAGCTTTTCTCGCTTCTGCCGCAGCTGACCAGAATTGTGGCGACTGCCATGAGAGCGATACAGTTGAGTTTATTCATAGTTTGTTTGTCTTTTTCTCGCTTGCGGGTGCAAAATTAGTGCTTTTTCTTTAATTTATATATAATGTTATGGCGCAAACGTTGTTCTTTTTCTCCACATCCTTCTCCTTGTAGGGTAAAAAAGGATAAAATAATGGCAAAAAGGACATCAAATGTCGAGGGAATTACTTAACTTTGCGACATAAAACGACACTATTATGGAAAAACTCGACTTTCAGGCTATTGTTGACAGCAAACTTAACTTCCATTGCAACGACCATATTGCCATATTCAGTGATTTTGAAGAAGTACGCAATCTCAATATCTCAGATGTCCTTGTAGAGGGTTTCTTGTTTGCAGTGGTGACACATGGGCAGGCACAGCTTTCGGTGGACGATAAGACGTATCAGTTGAAAGAGGGCGACGTCATTACTTGCAAGCCGCGTAATATCTTCGAGAAGAGCATGATGAGCATGGACTTCAATGCCTTGCTGCTCTTTCTCTCGCCAGAATATGTGGCGCAGCTCTCGCAGATGGTCCGCATGGAGTGGACTTATTCTATGTTCTCTTCTTCGTACAAGATACTGCATGCCGATGAAATCGCGGTAAATCGCTATCGTCTCTATTTCGACTTGCTGCAGAACCGCCTCTCCAGTCCCGATACGCCGCACAAGGAGCTGAGTCTTCGTTTGCTTTTCGCCTCGATGGCTTATGACCTTCACGACTTGCATAAGTTCCAGGACGAAGAGTTAATGCATCAGACCTATAGTTCAGGCGAAAATATCCTGCGGCAGTTCATGCAGCACCTTCACGACCCATCGCAGCCCTATCTCAATGTCAACGAGTACGCTGGCCTGTTCAATATCACGCCGAAGTACTTTTCGAGTGTGTGCAAACGTCTTACCGGCAAAACCGCTAACCAACTGATTAGCGATGAAATCGTGCGTTCTGCACAGATTACCTTGCGTGACAGCAGCAAGAGTATCAAACAGATTGCCGCCATGATGGGCTTCAAGAACCAGTCGCATTTCGGTCGTTTCTTCCGCCAACAGACTGGCGTTTCTCCACAGCAATATCGAGAGGGGAAGACACTTTAGCTAACCTGTTTATTTTCAGAAGGTGTGTCTCGTTTGAAAACCAGGCACGCCTAATTTGCAAACTAGCCACGTCTAGTTGCCCAACTAGGCACGCCTAATTGACCCATTAGCCACGCCTAATTTGCAAACTAGGCATGTTGTGTCGAAAAAAATGCCGTTGCGGAGCAACTTATAAAAAAAAACACTATCTTTGTCGCGCTTAAATTGCATAAATGTGCACTTGAGCGTAGAAAGAGTGTTGAAAATATGATAGAATTAAAGGTACGAAGGCTGTTTGTCCTGCTCTCTTTGATGGTTGTTTCAGGCATGCTGTTTGCTTATGATGCAACAACTGACAATCTCCTCCAGGGTGAGCTAATGTATTCAGGCTCAGAAGAGAACGCGCTTTTGGCTTTCGATGGCAATGCCTCGACATACTACAGCACTAGCGGAAGCGAGATGCAGTGGGTCGGTCTGGACCTGGGCGAGCCTTACGTCATTACTCGCGTTGGCTACACCCCTGCTCCAGGCAGTCAAGGGGCAGACCGTGCGCAGCTCAGCCTCTTTGAAGGCGCCAATAGCCCAGACTTCATGGATGCGCTTCCTTTGTACTTTATCAGCGAGAAGCCTGCCAACGGTACTTACACGACAGCCGACGTCAACGTGAGCAGAGGCTTCCGTTATGTCCGTTATGTGGGAGGAGCAGGTTCTTATTGTAACATAGCAGAACTCAAGTTCTACGGTCATGCAAGCGAAGGCGACGACACCCAGTTCTATCAGATAACCAACATCCCCACACTCAGCGTTCACGTCAAGAATAATATCAAGCCCACTGTCCGTGGCGAAGACCACGAGTCGCAGTCGGTGCTTATCTTTGATAATGGAACAAAGTTGCAGGAGTATCCTGTTCTGTTCCGTGTGCGAGGCAACTTCTCCTCCGCACCTGAGAACAAAGCCTATCGCATCAAGTACAACGACGGCAAGAGCCATCACATGATGAGAGGCGGACTCAACGAGTCGCCAACGAAGTGCAAGAAGTGGGTGCTCATCAACAGCTATCGCGATAAGACGCTGATGCGCAACCCCGTGGCATGGGCAATGTCGAAACGTGTGGAAAAAGAATGGACGCCTTGGAGTCAGATTGTCGACCTCGTTGTCAACGGCGACTATCGTGGCACCTATACTCTGGCAGATGCTGTCTCAGTGGATAGCAAGCGTATCAACATTACCGAGATGACCTCGACGGACCTTGACGAGGAGACCATCACAGGCGGTTATTTCGTCGAAGTAGATAACAACGCCAGCCGTGAACCCTATTGGTTTACATCTTCGCATGGCAACCCCATCACCGTACACGACCCTGATGAAGACATCATACAGTCAGCACAGTTCCAATACATAAAGAACACCTGGAACAACATGGAGAACATAGTCTTCGGTTCCAACTATACTGACAGAGAGAAGGGACAACGTTCGGTGCTCGATATGAAGTCGTTCCTTGAGTATTTCCTCGCAAGCGAGTTCAATGGTAACACCGACATGCTTTGTCAGGACTTCCTCTATAAAGAGCGCGAAGACGATCACTTCTATACTGGTCCTGTGTGGGATGCTGAGCTTGCTCTCGAGAATGACCAGACAACCTATCCAGCCAATGAGCGCATGGACTGGACTTACAAAGTTCGAGACACGGGCAACTGGACACAGTTCGTCGGTCGTGTTCTTTCCGATCCTTCCGTCTTTGCGAACCTGCAGGAATTGTGGGCAAGACTTCGCAAGAAAGGAAACTTCGAACCGGATGACGTTGCAGCAGAGGTAGATTCTCTCCGCGAAGAAATACGCGCTTCTGCCAACCTCAACTTCATCCGCTGGCCTTACCTTACCCAATACATATCACTCAACCCTGAAGTGCCAGGTTCGTGGGAGGCAGAAGTGGATCGTGTACGCGACTTTGTCTATGACCGTGTGGCGTGGATGGACGAAATGCTTTCCTACGGCAGAGTCCATCAGGAGAACGGCGTTTACCAGATTGCTTCTGGCATGGACCTTTGCACTTTCAGTCAGATGGTCAACGAAGGCGGTGAAACCTATGCTGAAGCCGTTCTTGTTGCCGACATCGACATGACGGACTATGAGGATGAATTCCAGCCCATAGGTACATCGTCGGAGTACTTTGAAGGAAGCTTCGATGGAAAAGGACACACCATACGCAACTTCCATATCACAGGCAGCGACAGCAATGTCGGTCTCTTTGGCTATACGGGGGACTGCACTTTGAGCAATATTGTCTTCGACGAAACATGCTCCGTGGAAGGAGAAAACAAAGTAGGTATGCTCGTTGGTTATGTCTATAATGGTACAACTACTATTACCGGAATAGAGAACCACGGCTCGGTGGTAGCTTCTACCAGCGCTGCCGGAGGCATCGTCGGTTATATTCATTCGTCGGCAACCGTCAATATGACCAACTGCAGCAACACTGGCAACGTTACAGCTGCAAGCGGAGCGGGAGCACTTGTCGGTTCCTCGGGTGGCTATCTGTCTGTGGATAATAGTTACAATGTTGGTATCATTACTGGCAAGATGGAACGTAAGGACTTTGCTTATGCCAACAAGAGCACAGTCATCAATAACTGCTGGGATTGTACTTCCAAGCAAACAAATAATATGACGCCTGCCCAAGTAGATAACGGCTATCTTTGTTTTCACATCAATGCCAATGCCGGCAGCACTATCTGGCATCAAAACCTCGACAATGGCAAGCCGCACAATCCTTGGCCTATACTGTGGAGCAAGGGAGGCATCGTTTATGAGAAGGGAAATGGCTATACCAACTACAATCCCAACCCGCCAAAGTTCCGCTACTACAATCTCATCGTTACGAAGTTGCAGGGTGGCAGCAGCGGATGCATCCAGTTCTCGGAATTCGACATCCTCGACGAGAAGGGCGAAGAAGTGAAAGACCTTAATATCTACGATGGCACCGACTCCAACATTGGCCATGAAGATTGGCCAAATGTTGCTGACAATAGCGTCAACACTAAGTACTGCAACAGTGCATTCAATGGCTATGCTTACTTCCTCTTCGATGCGATGAGCAAGGTCGGTCTCTGTGGCTATCGCATTTATACTGCCAACGATACGGGAACCCACTCGGATCGCAATCCCACTTCTTGGAGCCTTTATGGCAGCAATACTCAACTCTATGACCCTGAAGACTCGAGTTGGGAACTTATTGAAGAGCGTGAAGATGACTGGACACTGGAAGCTACGAACTATACGCCCTACGACTTTTATATCTCTGACCCAATAAAGTCTCTGATCCTCAGCAACCAATCTGCAACAATGATGCGTGGAGATAAGTTGCAACTGCAGGTCAGCATTGTGCCTAGTACCATGCAGGGTCTTACACTACAGTGGTCAACGACTGATGCAACTATTGCTACGGTCAGCGAGAAAGGTCTGGTAAAGGCTATAGGTCTTGGAACTGCCGACATCATCGTCTCTGCCATTGAAGACAATACACTATGCGACACCTGTACAGTTACCGTCGTGGAGGAGCAACCAGGATATCGTTACTATCAGTTCGCTATTGAGGCGATAAGTAGAGGCTCCACGATACAACTCTCGGAAATTGACCTTCTCGATAAGGATGGCAATGAGATATCGCCGCTTGTTCTTTATGCCTATACGGGTGACCACTATAGCAACGAAGTTCAGGAAAATCTCTTCGATGATAATGTCTACACAAAGTATTGCGGTCCCTTCTCTCCAAGCAATCCTTTATACATATTCATTGACGCAGGCGAGAGGGTTGAGCTTTCCGGCTATCGTTTCACAACTGCTAATGATACGAGGAATAACCCAGAACGCAATCCTGTTACATGGTCGTTGTTTGGCAGCAATAACCAAAGCGAATTGCCCGACGATGCCGCATGGACTTTACTTGACCATCGTGAGAACGACAATACGCTGCAAGGCGTCAACTATACTCCTTACGACTTCATCATCCCAGAGCGCATCCTTCCTGGCGATGTTAATAGTGATGGAGAAGTGGATGCTGCCGACCTTGTAGCTCTCAAACATTATGTCCTTGGCAAGCCTGTAGAACGTTTTGACTTTGATGCCGCTGACCTCAATGACGACGGCAAAATCAATGCACAGGATGTGGTGGCATTAATCAATATGCTAAGATGATGAAACTGAAATGTCGCAGGCTTGTTGTCCTGCTATCTCTTATATTTGTCTCAGGAATAACGTATGCCTACGACTCGGCTGTTGACCAGCTTCTCGAAGGCACCTTGATATATTCGGGAAACGAGACAAGTGCGCTTAAGGCATTCGATGGTGATGCTTCTACCTATTACAGTACTGGTGCAGACAAGATGCAATGGGTAGGTTTAGACCTTGGCGAGCCTTACGTCATCACTCGCGTCAGCTATACGCCTGCTCCAGGCAGTCAGGGAGCCGACCGCATGTTGTTAAGTCTCTTCGAGGGTGCCAACAGTCCGGATTTCATGGATGCATTACCTCTTTACCTTATAAGTACAAAGCCAAGCAATGGGACAGAGACGAGAGCCGACATCAATGTAAGCAGAGGTTTCCGTTATGTCCGCTATGTGGGAAGTGCGGGTTCTTATTGTAATGTTGCAGAGTTGAAGTTCTATGGCCATGCAGGTGAAGGTGACGACAGCCAGTTTTATCAGGTTACTAACTTGCCGACACTTAGCGTCCATGTGCAGAACAACATTCTGCCCACCAATCGAGGCGAGGACTTCGAATCACAGTCGGTGCTCATCTACGATAACGGAACAAAGGTTCAGGAATATCCTATACTGTTCCGTGTTCGTGGCAACTACTCTGCCACACACGAGAACAAAGCGTTCCGAATGAAGTATAACGACGGCAAGAGCCACCATGTGATGCGAGGCTCTGTCCACGAGTCACCCACAAAGTGCAAGAAGTGGGTGCTCATCAACAGCTATCGCGACAAGACCTTGATGCGCAATCCTGTGGCTTGGGCGATGTCGAAGCGTGCCGAGATGCAATGGACACCGTGGAGCCAAGTGGTTGACCTTCTTGTCAATGGCGACTATCATGGCACCTACACGTTGGCAGACGCTGTCTCTGTGGATAGCAAGCGCATTAATATCACCGAGATGACGGAGACGGACATTGACGAAGAGACCATTACCGGTGGCTACTATGTCGAGGTGGATAATAACGCTACTCGTGAGCCTTACTATTTCTGGTCTTCGCATGGCAACCCCATTACCGTGCATGATCCCGACGAAGACATCATTCAGCCCGAGCAGTTCGATTATATACAGAACACTTGGAACAACATGGAGAACATCGTCTTCGGTTCCAACTATACTGACCAAGAGTCGGGTATGCGCTCTGTTCTTGATATGGAGACATTCCTTCGCCATATCCTTACGAGCGAGTTCAATGGCAACACCGACATGCTCTGCCAAGTCTTCCTCTACAAGGAGCGTGATGACGACCATTTCTATGTCGGTCCTGTATGGGATGCCGACCTGGCTCTTGAGAATGACCAGACTACCTATCCCGCCAACGAACGTATGGACTGGACCTATAAGGTGCGCGATACGGGCAACTGGACACAGTTTGTCGGTCGTGTGCTTTCTGATCCTTCAGCCTTTGCGCAGATGCAGCAGATGTGGGCAAAGCTTCGCAAGAAGGGAAACTTCGAGCCAGATGATGTGGCTGCGGATGTCGATTCACTTCGCAACGAGATACGTTCTTCGGCTACCCTTAACTTCTATCGCTGGCCTTACCTCAACCAATGGCTTTCCCTCAATCCTGCCGTTCCTGGGTCGTGGGAGGCAGAGGTGGACCGTGTGCGAGACTTCGTATATGGTCGTGTTGCTTGGATGGACGAGATGCTTTCGTATGGTACGCTTCGTCAGGAGGGTGGCGTCTATCAGATTGCTTCTGCTCTCGACCTCTGCACTTTCAGTCAGATAGTCAACGAGGGAGGGGAGACGGAAGCTCAAGCTGCACTTGTAGCCGACATCGATATGACGGACTACAGCGAGGATTTCCAGCCCATCGGTCTTTGGGATAAGGCATTTGCGGGTACATTTGACGGGAAGGGACACACCATACGCAACCTTCATCTTAGCGGCACTGAAGGTGTCGGACTTTTCGGCTACATTGGTGGCGGTACGTTTAAGGATGTAGTCTTCGACGAGAGTTGTAGTGCAGAGGGAACGACATACGTTGGTATGCTCGTTGGCTATGCCCGCAAAGGTACCATCAACATCTCCGGCATCGAGAATCACGGCTTGGTTTCTGTCTCTGGAGGCATAGCTGGCGGCATCGTAGGCTATGGTCGTCTGCTGGCAACGTTCAAGCTTTCCGACTGCTGCAATACTGGTTCCGTCACAGCTGCCGAGAATGCCGCCGCACTTATAGGCCCGTCGGCAGG
>JAFYYO010000423.1 GCA_017557475.1 Bacteroidaceae bacterium | reverse complement strand
CGTTGCTCGGAATCAGCATCTACAGGAAGAGGAAAAACGCACGCAGTTAAGTTCGCAAACTAGGCGTGTCTAGTTGCCCAACTAGACGTGGCTAATTTGCAAACTAGACGTGCCTAGTTGGCCAACTAGCCCTGCCTGGTTCTTGACAAGAGCCAATTCTTCTATGAAATTATGTCAGTCGTGACAGAAAATAGTGCGTGTCAGTTCAGTTTGGCACGCACTTTGTATATAGAAATGTGGAATGTTTAACTAATTAACTAAATAAGACAATGAACGTAAAACCATTGGCAGACCGCGTGCTCATTGAGCCCGCTCCTGCAGAGACAAAGACAGTAGGCGGCATCATCATCCCCGATACCGCAAAGGAAAAGCCCTTGAAGGGCACCATTGTTGCCGTTGGTAATGGCACGAAGGACGAGGAAATGGTCCTCAAGACAGGCGACGAAGTCCTCTATGGCAAGTACGCTGGTACGGAGATTGAACTGGAAGGGAAGAAGTACCTCATCATGCGTCAGAGCGACGTCGTAGCGATTCTCTCATAATTCATACGCGTTATTGTAATAACTTAAAAAGGTAAAATCATGGCAAAAGATATTAAATTCAACCTCGATGCCCGTGAAGCGATGAAGCAGGGCGTTGACCAACTGGCTAATGCGGTCAAGGTAACTCTTGGCCCGAAGGGTCGTAATGTTATCCTCGAGAAGAAGTTCGGCGCTCCTCAAATCACGAAGGACGGCGTCACAGTGGCAAAGGAAGTGGAGCTCGCAGACCCCTTCCAGAACGCTGGTGCCCAGCTTGTTAAGAGCGTGGCAAGTAAGACTGGCGACGATGCAGGCGATGGTACAACTACTGCTACCGTTTTGGCTCAGGCAATCGTTCGTGAAGGCTTGAAGAACGTGGCTGCAGGTGCCAATCCAATGGACCTGAAGCGTGGTATCGACAAGGCTGTCGCAGCTGTCGTTGAGAGTATTAAGAAGCAGTCGGAACCCGTGGCTTCTGACTATCAGAAGATAGAACAAGTGGCTGCCGTAAGTGCCAACAATGACCCCGAAATCGGCAAGCTCCTGGCAGATGCCATGCAAAAGGTGAGCAAGGACGGCGTCATCACAATCGAAGAAGCCAAGGGACGTGACACAACTATCGGTGTTGTGGAGGGCATGCAGTTTGACCGCGGCTACCTGAGCTCCTACTTTGTGACCGACACAGAGAAGATGGAGTGCGTCATGGAGAATCCCTACATCCTCATCTACGACAAGAAGATCAGCAACCTGAATGACTTCCTGCCCATCCTCGAACCTGCCGTTCAGAGCGGTCGTCCTCTGCTCGTCATTGCAGAAGACGTTGATAGCGAGGCTCTCACGACACTCGTTGTGAACCGCCTTCGCACGCAGTTGAAGATTTGTGCAGTCAAGGCTCCTGGCTTCGGAGACCGTCGCAAGGCCATGCTTCAAGACATTGCCACTCTGACAGGCGGTGTTGTCATCAGCGAGGACACAGGTCTCAAGCTCGAGCAGGCCACTATCGAAATGCTCGGCACCTGCGATAAGGTAACCGTTTCGAAAGACAATACGACTATCGTCAACGGGCATGGGGAGAAGCAGCTCATCGCTGACCGCATCAACCAGATTAAGAACGAGATCAGCAACTCCACGAGTGATTACGACAAGGAAAAGCTTCAGGAGCGTCTCGCAAAACTGAGTGGCGGCGTGGCTGTGCTGTATGTTGGTGCTCCCAGCGAGGTCGAGATGAAGGAGAAGAAAGACCGCGTGGACGATGCACTCTGCGCAACAAGGGCTGCCATCGAAGAAGGTATCATCCCTGGAGGCGGTGTTGCTTACATCCGTGCACAGGAAGCTCTGGAAGGTCTCAAAGGTGGTAATGCTGACGAAGAGACAGGTATCCAGATTATTCGCCGTGCTATCGAGGAGCCTTTGCGTCAGATTGTCGAGAATGCAGGCTTGGAAGGTAGCGTGGTTGTCAACGAAGTTCGTGGTGGCAAGGGCGATTATGGCTACAATGCTCGCGTGGATAAGTACGAGAACTTGAAGGCTTCAGGCATCATCGATCCTGCTAAGGTGACACGTGTTGCCTTGGAGAATGCAGCCAGCATCGCAGGCATGTTCCTCACCACAGAATGCGTCATCTGCGAAGCAAAGGAGGATAAGCCAGAAATGCCTATGGGCGGCGCTCCAGGCATGGGCGGCATGATGTAAACAGTCCCCTCCCCATCCCTCCCCCAAGGAGGAGGGTACATAACAATCAAGCCGTCTCGTCCGAAAGGATGAGGCGGCTTTTTCTGTTCCTTATTAATGATAATTTGAAAGTCATTATCATGCCATTTCGGAAAAAACTCTGTAAATAGTTTGGCGATTTAGATAATTGTTCATAACTTTGTGCCCAATAATCCCATTAACGAAAAAACTTTTAAACAATGAAGAAACTTTTCTCTTTGATCACTTTGCTTATGCTGAGCCTGTGTAGCATGGCAGCAGAAACAGAGAACACAATGGCCGAGGCATACCATATCTATCCGTATGCAGAGGCTCCTGGTCAGGTAGGAAGCTCGGCAGAGATACTCCTGATTATGAAGAACCGTAGCGCTATTGCGACATGGCAGTGTACTCTCGAACTTCCTCAGGGCGTTACTTTCAACAGTGTATCCCTCCCTGTTGGTATTGATAATCGTTATCCTGAAGGTTACAATGCACAACTTACTCAGACCATGAATGGTGAAGGTAATGTCATTACTTTTGCTTGTCAAGGCGAAGTGGGCTATGCCCTTACTGGAACTGATGGCGTTGTTGCTGTCGTTACTGTGGACATCGCTCAAACCGTACAACCTGGCGACTACGATGTTTACGTCAAGAACATTGTGCTTGTCCAGCCTGATGAAAAGATTCACTCGTATGGCATCGACAGGAAGATGACGTGGACGATTGAACCTGCACCTACTGGAATCATCAACTTCGATACCGCTGGCGGCGAACCTGCTGTAATTCCTTCCATCACTCAGGGTATTGGCACCTCAGTCGTGGCTCCTGCAAACCCGACAAAGGAAGGTTATACTTTCGCTGGCTGGAATCCTCCTATTCCTGCAACAATGCCCGAAGGCGAGACGACTTGTGTGGCTCAGTGGACAATCAACAGCTACGACGTCATCTACGTTGTTGACGGCGAAGAGTACAATAGGTTCACTTATGAGTACGGCGCAGAGGTAACTCTGCTTGCCGAGCCTACGAAAGAAGGTTACACCTTCTCTGGCTGGAGCGAGATTCCCGCAACGATGCCTGCAAACGACGTTACCGTTACTGGTTCATTTGCCATCAATAGCTACGACGTCATTTATGTCGTTGACGGCGAAGAGTATCAGAGGACTACTTATCAGTACGGTGCAGCGGTTACGCCTCTTGCCGATCCCACGAAGGAAGGCTATACTTTCTCCGGTTGGAGTGAAGTTCCTGCCACAATGCCTGCAAATGATGTTACCGTTACTGGCTCATTCTCCATCAACAGCTACGACATCATCTATGTCATCGACGGCGAAGAGTACCAGAGGACTACTTATCAGTATGGTGCAGAAGTAACTCCGCTTGCCGAGCCCACGTTGGAAGGTTACACCTTCTCTGGCTGGAGCGAGATTCCCAGTACTATGCCTGCAAACGACGTAACTGTGACTGGCTCATTCTCAGTCAATGTGCATGATCTCATTTATATCGTTGACGGCGAGGAATACCAGAGGTTTACTTACGAGTTCGGCACAGAGATCACTCCGCTCGAGGAGCCCACGAAGGATGGCTACACCTTCTCTGGCTGGAGCGAAATCCCTGCAACGATGCCTGATGAAGATGTCACCGTGACTGGCACATTTGTGGCTGTTGTCGAGTTCATCACTCTTACGCAGCAGTACATTCCTTTCAGCTGTGCCAAGACTCTTGACTTTACCAATAGCGATCTCAAGGCTTATATCGTGACCAGTTACGTTGCGCCTATCAATTACGCTGTTCTCGAGGAGGTTCAAGTCGTTCCTGCAGGAACAGGTGTGATGCTTATTGGCGAGGTTGGAACGACCTATAAGATCCCCTATGTTGATGCAGAGACGCCGGCTCTCCAGGGCAATATGCTCGTCGGAGTTGTGCAGGCTGCAACAATAACTGTCCAGGATGCTGCGCTCACAGACTATGTCTTCAATGCGGAAGTGAATGGCTTCGAGCCTCAGACTACGGACTTCGATATGCCTTCACAGTCTGCATACCTGCAGCTGCCTACAGATCAGGTGGTAGCTGGTGCGATTGTTCGCTTCGCAATTCACGACACATCCGATGGCATCACTGGTCTCAAGCAGAATGCTGACGAGAATGCCATCTTCGACCTTCAGGGTCGTCGTGTCAGCAAGGCTGGCAAGGGCATCTACATCATCGGAGGGAAGAAAGTTCTTCACTAGTGTTCAGGCGCTGGCGAAACCTTGCTAACGCTTAGGCGTAGCCTGGTTTCAATAGTGCTCAGACACTGGATGTGATAGTATTTAGTTTGTCGCTTGCTCATGCTCTAACGAGTGTGAGCAAGCTTTTTTTTAGCCTTTTCTGAAGACACGGCAGGGCTAGTTCGCCAATTAGCCACGCCTAGTTTGACAACATAACGTGTAATGTTCGCCATCATAACGTGTAATGTTTGCAATCATAACGTGTAACGTTTGATAGTGAGGCGTGTATATATCCGAGGATAGGGCAGAATGAGGCAGATACAAAAACTCCCGTCCAGAGGTTCTGAACGGGAGTGGGTATAGAGTTATGCTTGAAGCTTCCTTTATCTTCTTTGGCGGCGTGCACTGACGCGGGGAGAGGCGTCGGCCGGTGCGCTTGTTCTTTCCTTTCTGGTTGCGCTGTCGTTGTTCTTTGGAGAACTTGAAGTGCTTCTTGCATTAGCGTTCTTGCGACCGAATAATGCGCCTTTCGCACCCTTCTCTTCCTTAGCGTCCATCTCAGCATCGAGGCTGTCCTTCTTGGTCGTGTCGGCAAGGAAGCCGTCGCCCCAGACGTTTTCCTCGAAGTCGCTTATCTGCTTCTCGATGCGCTTCTGCTCAACCACCATGTCGCTGTCGGTCTCGCAGTAGTTGCTGAGCATCTTGCCCTGCATGTTGTTGGTCTTGTAGATCTTGCCATCGTAGCGGTTCATGGCGAAGTAATCATCCGCAGTCATATTGGTGACGTTGTTCAGGTCGCTGGGCATCATAGGCAGTTTGGCGAGCCAGGGAGCGATGTCATCGTACTTCACCCAGAAGAGGGGATAGGGCGTTGCGTCGCTGCTGAATTCGTCGGCACCTCGCATCAGGACGGGGCAGAGGGCGGTCACCTTGGTCGAGAAGGTGCCTGTGCGCTGGTCCATATAAATGCTCTCTTTGAGGTAGTAGCGTATTACTTCGGCACTGGGCACGTCGCTGTCGGCAACGGTCATCCTGCCATTGTTCTCCTCATAGTAGATGCCGTAGCGTTCCAGCAAGTCCTTCACAGGGAGCTTGTCCTTCTCGTCGAACGACTCGTTGCCGTCCAACTTATAGGTATAGGCATTGATGCGACCCGTGAGAATCAAGCGGAAGAGGTAGGTGAAGAGGTTCACCTGTCTGCCCATAGGCTCCACGGGATAGTACATCGGAGCGTTCTTGTCCTTCGTCAAGTCAAGTTGGCGGTAGATGTCACGCTTCCATACCACATCGTCGGGCATGGCTGCCGTAGTGGGAAACATAAGCGATGCACGGTCAGTAGCATTGGATTTACCTGCCTGCTCTGTCTTTTGGG
>JAFYYO010000422.1 GCA_017557475.1 Bacteroidaceae bacterium | reverse complement strand
GGCTCAAGACTAAGCACAAAGTTGAAGTCCTCGATTGCGAGGTTGTCTTCACCTACTTGAGCACGAAGCAAGCCTCGATTGTAGTGAGCAAGATAGTTATGAGGCTCAAGGTCAAGACAAGCATCATAATCAGACATTGCTCCCCTGAGGTTGTCCTGATTGTAACGCGTCAAAGCACGATTGACATAAAGCCCTGCCATTCTGGGTAATTGCAAGATAGCTTTGTCGAGCGACGACTCTGCCTCCTTGTATTCCTCTCGATTAGCCTGGAACATTGCCTTCATGCTCCAAGCACGACCATCATATTCGTCCAGTTCGAGAGCTTGGTCTGTCCACTTCTCTGCCTGAATGGTATCCGTCCGAAGCAAGGAGACCTGTGCCTTCATCGTGTATTGCTCAGTCTCTTTCGGCCAATGACGAAGCATCACATCAAGCGAAGAGTCAGCCCTTTCGTATTCCTTGAGTTCTATCTGGCAAAGGACAATATTGTGCCAACAATTATGATCAAGTGGATTGATGGCAATTGCTTTGCGATAATCTTCCTCTGCCAAAGCATAACGATTCTGGTTGATGCGACAAAGTGCTCGCAGAACATAATGGTTGAGGGCATAAGGATTGCGTTCCACAGCATTGTTGCAGTCGATTTCCGCTCCCTGATAGTCCTCGAGATAATACTTCGCCAAAGCCCTGTAGAAGTAGGGCTCTCCCAACCAGGGCTTCACGTTAATCACCATATTGAAGCGCTGAATGGCAAGCACATAGTCCTCATAATACAAAGCATTTCGCCCCATCAAAAGGACGCGATCCGTGTTAATCTGAGCCGAGAGAGACAGAGAAGACAGGACAAAGAGAACTATGGAAAGGACTTTCTTCAATTATCAATAAGGTATTTCGAACGATAATGCCAGGAGTGAAATTCAACGGAACAGGGGTCGATGAGCAACGAAGCACGTTATGTTTGCAATCATAACACGTTATGTTTGGCATCATAACACGTAATGTTGGCCATCATAACACGGAGTGTTTGCCAACGAGGCTGCCTCAAGGCCTTTTCACCTTCACTTTATAGCTGCAAGAGAAGTTTCCCTTCCTGATATCCTGAAGCTTAGACTTGGTGAGTTGACGACGAAGGCCTTGCAGATGATCTGTGAAGACGACTCCATCGAGGTGGTCGAACTCGTGCTGCATAACGCGAGCCAGATAGCCCGTTACCCACTCATCATGCTCCTGGAATTGCTCATCCTGATAGGTAACGCGAATTCGAGTGGGACGCTTCACCTTTTCGTGAATGCCAGGAAGACTCAAGCAACCTTCCTCCATCACGTCTGTCTCTGTCTCATCATACTCCTCGATATAAGGATTGATGAAGGTCTTGATGTATCCTTTGTACTCAGGAAGGTCGTCGCTGATGACATCGAGATTGATGACAACCAACCTGATGGGAAGCCCCACTTGAGGAGCCGCCAGACCGATACCCTCGCTCCGTTCGAGGGTTTCATACATATCCTTGATGAGCTGCTCAAGCCCAGGATAGTCTTTATCTATTTCCTCAGCCTCTTGACGAAGCACAGGCTGACCGAATGTATATATTGGTAGAATCATCTCTAATAATCCCTAATCTCTAATCTCTATTCCCTAATCCTCTCTCCATCCATCCTTGCAGGATGATTGTGGCACTTACTTCATCCACGAGAGCCTTGTTTCTGCGAGCCATCTTGCCGATGCCGCTTTGCAGGATTGCCTGTTGAGCAAGGACGCTGGTGTAGCGTTCGTCCCACATCTCGACAGGCACCTCGGGGAAAGTCTTCTGCAGTTGTTCAACGAAAGCCCTTACTCTTGGCAAGTTGTCGCTATCTCTGCCGTTTGTTTGTTTGGGCAGACCAACCACGAAACGCTCAACGTCTTCCTTCGAGAGATAGTCCTTCAGGAAGGCCAGCAACTTAGGTGTCTCAACAGTTGGCAGCCCTCCCGGAATAATCTGCAAAGGGTCCGTCACAGCCAAACCTGTTCGACGGACCCCGTAATCTATTGCCAGAACTCTTCCCACATTATTATATTTATAATGCCCTTAAGGTCCTTAGGAACACTAAGGTCTTTAAGGTCTTGGGGAGCCTCAGGGCTTTCTTACTTCTTATAGAGCAGCCAAGCACCGGGATACTGTCCCTCGAGTTGGTCGCGCTTTTGAGCTGCTTCAGGCTTTGTATCGTAGCTGCAAGCAACTACACGATAGAAGGTCTGGCCGTTCACTTGAGCCTGAGCGACACAACTGTTGTAGCCTTGACTTGCGAGTTTCTGCATGAGAGCGACACCATTGCTCTTGATGGTAACAGAAGCAACGACTACGCCATACTGCTTCAGAGGACTGCCCTCAACGAAAGTAACGTTCTCGTTACGAACTGCCACATTGCTGTAGTCAGCCACAGGAGTTGTGGTGACAGGAGTCACAGTCTGAGTAGTTACCTGCTGAACAGGAGTTGTGGTAGTCACACCTTGCTCAGTCTGCTGAGCCTTTGCTTTCTCGTAAGCTTTCTTGTAAGCACTTTCCTTACTCTTGCAAGAGGACATCATGAACACAGCGCAGACAGCAGCGCACACATAAAGAATCTTTTTCATAAATTGTTTTTATAGGTTTTGATTGTTTTTTCGTTTATTTTTCCTTGCAAAAGTAGTGCTTTTTCCGTAAAAACGCAACTAATCAGGCAGAAAAAGCCTTCTTTTCAACATTTTTTTGCATTTTTGTGCCGTCGGAAAGCCAAAAAGCACTATATTTGTAGGCGAAGAACGTAAAAAGTCACACTTTTAAGAGAAAGGAAAGCGCAATGAGAGCATTAGATTTTTTGGTAACCTTCATAGGTGGAGCAGTCGTAGGTGCTGCTTGTGGTTTGCTGTTTGCACCCGAAAAGGGAAGCGACCTGCGCGAGAAAATTGCTGAAGCACTTCGCAAGCGTGGCATCAAGCTTAACCGTCAGGAGATGTCCGACCTCGTTGACGAGATAGCCGAAGAGCTGCAAGCTGCTAAGGAAGCTGAATAAGCGATGAACTACACAAGCAACATTCAGTCGCTCTGGACGGAAGCAAAGAACTATCTGGAGTTGCAGAAAGAGTATCTTAAGTTGGACTCTGCAGAGAAGTTGAGCGTGCTACTCTCTGCAGTAGCCACGACTGCTTTGTGCCTGATACTGGGGCTTGCAGCACTTTTCTTCTTTGTGATAGCCCTTGCTTTCTGGTTGGCGAAGTTAGTAGGCATAGCACAAAGCTTCACCATTATGGGCGGAGTCTTGCTGCTTGTCATCATCGTCATGCTTTTGTTCCGCAAGCGCTGGATTGTGCAGCCAGTAACGCGTTTCGTGGCTGGTTTGTTTGTTAATGACGAAGAAGAAGAGGAGGACGAAATATGAGCAGTATCGTTAACTCTCCCGATGTCCTCGCTGCTATTCAGCAGAGGAAACGCTCTGTCAAGCGGAAGTTGCAAACCTCTCGCACCCAGATGACGGATAACGTCAGCTATCTGACGGGTGGTACGATGCCGAAGACGACCGACAGAGTGCAGAAAATCGCTCGTCTCCTCATCAACGGACTTGTTTTATACAGAGGGTTCCGCCTCTGTTCGGGTGTCGTCTCAGGCATCCACTCCTTCCTTACCCCAAGCAAGCGCCGCAGGTAAATCTCAACGATACACGTTACGATTGCAATCATAACACGTTATGTTTGCAAACTAAGCATGTCTAGTTGGGCAATTAGGCACGTCTAATTTGCAAACTAGCCACGTCTAGTTGGCCAACTAGGCTGGGAGCGATTTCCAACTACCTTACCGTTATCTTGCAAGGAGCTGCGAAGCGAGGGTCTTGTCTCCGATAGAGCGTCTCCCGATAAGTGTCCTCGCTGGGTTTCAACTTGCCTTTGAAGACCTTCTTTCCGCGAAGCTTAATGGTTACAGGCTTCTGGAGGTTCACCAATTCATCGCTCAGATATAACGTGAGTGAAGAGTAATCACAACGTGTTATATCGATAATGTTGCCCTTTACTTCTGCATCTACACGCTTGCCTCGCTTCAGTTCATCTCGAGGAGCCGCAAGCCAATAGAAGTCTGGACGATAGACTGCTTCCTGCTGCCAAATGATGTGCTTGGGCCAAGCGTCTCGCTTATATTGCGCCATCCACGGGAGAGCTGCCGCATCTTCGCGATCCATCCAATGTCCCTTGCCCTCCATGATGTGCGTCTCATGAATGTAGCCATTAGGAGAGGTTCGTTGAAGAGAATCCATCTGCACGCCTCGCTCTCTATCGAGCTTGTTGCGATTGTAGGCTGCATCAAGGGCTCCACACCAAATCATGAAAGGTGTGTTCAGGAGGTTCTCCAAGCGAACATCTCCCGGATGTCCTGCCATCATGCTTGCTGCAGCCCAATGATCGGCCATTCGCGGAGCCATTCGCCACACGCCATCGCCGCCTGCAGAATAGCCCAAGATATAGACCTTGTCGGGATTGACCTCGTAATGTGCAATCATCGTGCGGATGAGGATGCGATACATACTGTCGATGGGTTGCTCACACCACATGTCCCAAGCCTCAAGGGGAGAGCGAGGAGCGACATAAACGCCCTCCTGCGGACGATAGAGGCGCATCTGGTTTCGCCATTGTTGGTCGTTCACTTCAGGCGTCGTACCACCTCCTCCGTGCAGACTAATCCAGAGGCTTCGCCCATCAGAGGGTTTCTCGCCGTAAACCGTCCACCAGAGTTTCATGCTGTCTCCGTCCTGACGAATGATACTGTCACGTAGCACCTCAGCCGTCGCCAAACGTAAAGAGTCGAGCCACGCCCTGCGAACATCCTCAAAATCCTGCGCCAAAGCAGAAATCGAGAAGAAAAAGATAAGGTATTTCAAGTAAGACATTATGGTTTCTCTATCTGGAACTTGTCTGCTTTCTTGCCACTCTTGATGCGGTTGTCCTCAGCTCGCCAATAGTCCGAGCCTGCCCGGCCAGCGCACTGAATGGTGTAGCCGCCGTCTGCTTTGACGATGATGTAGGTGTTATATTCTGCGTTGTAAGGCTTCGTATTCTTGTTCGACCAGAAAGTGCCGAGTTCGTTAATGTATCGCCCATCCTGAGCATTCGTAATCTTATAGCGCTCCGTTTCAGGCACGAGTTCGATGTTCCAGAGCTGCTTTTGCGGATTGATGGTATCCGCCTCTGCCACAAAGACTGGGAAGTCGCCTTCTCTGTCTGGCGAAGCATTCACGTCGGTCAGGAACTTCCCATCTACCTTAATATAATATAAGCCGTCCTCGAGTACTTGCTGAGGCAGGAATTCAAGCCCATAAGTAAAACGCTTCTTGTAGTCCTTGATGAGCCGAATCGCCTCCTCATTCACCCAAGGCGTTACCACACTTCCGCTCACGACGGGCTTTGCCTTCACGATGGAGCCTTCGTAGTTGCGGCTGATGAT
>JAFYYO010000421.1 GCA_017557475.1 Bacteroidaceae bacterium | reverse complement strand
TCTCGGGGGACATCAGGGCGGCAACAACGATCCGGAACTCCTTCTGCGCTGGTTGCAGTTCGGTGCCTACACACCTATTTTCCGCACACATGCAACCAACGACAGCAAGTTGGAGCGTCGCATCTGGAAGTACAGCAACTTTGAGCAGCTCCGAGAGGCAATTCGCTTGCGTTACAAGCTGTTCCCTTATCTCTATACAGCTGCGCGAGAGACGTACGACACGGGCATCGGCATGAACCGTCCTCTCTATTATGATTACCCGGAAGACGGCAATGCTTACATCTACGAGGACGAGTATATGTTCGGAGGCGACATGCTTGTCGCTCCCATCTACACGCCTCAGCAGAACGGCGTCTCAAGTCGTATGGTCTGGCTTCCTGGCGAGGATGAGCAATGGTGGGACGTGACGAGGTCGCGTTTGTTGAGCGGCAAGCAGGCTTTCTACGGCTATTATTCGCTCGATCAGTTCCCTGTGTTCTATCGCGCAGGCAGCGTCATCCCCTTCTATCCCGTTCGTCGTACCGTCGTCAACGACCCTGGAGAGATCATCCTGAAAGTGGTTCCAGGTGCAAACGGCACGGGTAAGTTCTACGAAGACAAAGGCGAAGGGCAGGAATATAAAGGCGATGCTTGGGCAATGACTACTTTCGAGCAGACCAGAACGGCTAATCATGTTAGCCTGACAATCTGCGGACGTCAGGGCTTTTTCGATGGTATGCCGACGGAAAGAAAGTGGACCGTAGAGTTCCTGGGCACGCCTGCTACCTTCATTAGGGAAGGCATAACCGTCAATGGAGAACCCATTGACGAGTCTGCTGTGGAGTATGATGAGGCGACAGGAACGCTTACGGTTACCGTCTCGACAAGCAATCTCTCTGCTTCCATCACAATAAATGTCCCACTTAGCGAAATAGCATAGAACGATGAAACGCACATTATTATATATTATTTGCAGTCTGTTCTCCGTTAGCTTCACGTTGGCTCAGACGCGACTCTATGTTCGTGGCTCTGCCGTACCAGGTGGAGTGCAGCAGTTGGAACGCTTCTCGACGAATGTCACCGGTCGTTATACCTTTAAGTTCCACGGCAAGCTACTTCCCGGAGACCTTTATATCACGACGACGGACTCGCCTCGGACTTCTTCTCGTTACTATGCTCCCAAACTTGTGGACACGAATATCGTGACGGACAAGGCAGACTATGCGCAGAAGACCGACAGCTTGGGTGCCGAATGGGCTGTTCTTTTCGAGGCGGATAACTACCGTTTCACCGTCGATACCTACAATAAGCAGGTCACTGGCGAACTCTTTAACCGATGGTATGAGGCTTGGATCTGTGGCGGTTGTGTTGAGGACAGGCAAGGAGAAGGCACAGATCAGGAAGGCCATTGGCAGATTTCCTCGGGCAAGCAGATGGTGCAAAGTTGGGACGATCCCAATGTCTTCGAGTGGACGGGACTGCTGATGAGCTACTCCTACAACGTTGAACCTAAGCGTTTCAAGATAAATGGTCAGTACGGTTGGAGCCCCAAAGTGCTGCATCCTTTTGCCCAAGATGCCTCCATACTGACGGCTAAGCAGGTCTGGTACAATGGTTCGGAGGACTACAAATGGGTGATTAGTAAAGATGGCTACTACCATATCAAGATCAATGTCTTCAAGGAAACCATCGAAGGCGAGTACCTTGGAGCGGAGATGCCCGATGGCGTTCGAGTGATGCCGGAAGCAGAAGTCGACATCGACGTCAGGGGTAGGGACATCTTCTT
>JAFYYO010000420.1 GCA_017557475.1 Bacteroidaceae bacterium | reverse complement strand
GCCCTGCATCCCAACGACGACGGCATGCAGATCATGGCAAACGTCCTGATTCAGGCTTTCGAAAAGATTCTGGACGACGAGTAAGAGACGAGACTACATTAGCGAAGAAAGAGGGCGAACAACCCTCTTTCTTTGTTTTTAGCCCATCATGTTCCTCTTTGCCTCGAGTTCAGAGTGTCATCGTTTCTGCCTCTTTGCTTTCATTATGTTAGTTTTTGCACACTTCCAAAAGTGGCTAAAAACGGCGCAAAACGAGCCTGTTTTCCCAATTTAACGTGGAGCGTCGGCCAACTAGGCACGTTATGTTTGCAAACATAACACGTCTAGTTTGAAATTTACCCGTGTTATGTCGGACGAAAGTTCTCGTCAAAAAGTGTGCAAAAACACGATGAAATGGCCGATTTTGCAAGGTGTAGTTGTCAATCTGACAGGTAATGGTTAGCGGCAAGCTATGAATCGTTTGCGGCAACTTGCTGTAATGCAGACTGTTGTAAAATCCTCTTCGATTTAAGCCCTTCTTTTTGTTTGGAGGTATAAAAACGTGTCCCGAGCGGTTTTAAGCGATTCTGGACGGTTTGCTAGAAAGTCGAGTGTAAGCAAATGGGGCAAATAAGTTACAATATGTCAAAGGAGGAAAGGGTCTGGAAAAACCTAAATAATTATAATTCTTAAGCCTTTATTCCCAAATCTTCATTAATTATTTGTATATTTGTACCCGCGTAGTATCTTCCCTTCCGCAGAATGGTAATGTCAGACAACAGTTTCATCATAGAGAATGTGACCGCCGTGAATGAGGGCGAACGCTTTCAGGCGACCGTCGTCGTCGAGGAGGGGAGGATAAAAAGCCTCACTAAAGCACTCCCCCAAAGGGGGCAATTGCCCGTTAGTAGCGGAGCAATTGGGGAGCTTGCGACGGAGGTTGGGGAGGGGGCTTTTCTTCTTCCTGGCGTCATCGACGGTCACGTTCATATGCGAGAGCCTGGCCTCACGCACAAAGCCACGATGGAGAGCGAGACGAGGGCTGCTGCCAGAGGAGGCGTGACAACGGTGCTCGATATGCCGAATGTCGTGCCTCAGACGACCACTCTCCAGCTTTTGAAGGAGCGTTATGCCCTTGCCGAAGGGAAGTGCCACGTGAATTATGGCTTCTATCTGGGTGCCACGAACGACAACTTGGAAGAGATAAGGCGGCTCGACCCCACGCAAAGTCCTGGCGTTAAGCTCTTTATGGGCAGCAGTACTGGCGGAATGCTCGTCGATAGGGAAGAGCAGCTTCGGCAGATATTCCGCAATTCGCCAACGCTCATCATGACTCATTGCGAGGACACAGCAAGGATTAAAAGTGAAGAATTAAGAATTAAAAATGAAGAATTAAAGGCTCATTCTTCACTCCCAGAAGACCTTCCCATTCGCTTTCACCCTCTTATTCGCGACCACGAAGCCTGTTATCGAAGCACAGAACTCGCGGTTCGACTGGCTAAAGAAGAGGGAGCGCGGCTTCATGTGGCTCACATCACGACGGCACAGGAGCTGGAACTCTTCTCTCCAAACGATGACAAGATAACCGCTGAGGCTTGTGTGCCGCATCTGCTCTTTACGGATGAGGACTATGAGACGCTGGGTTCGCGCATCAAATGCAATCCCTCCGTCAAGACAAAAGCCGATAGAGAGGCGCTTCGCAAGGCTTTGACGGATGGTCGCATCCGCACCATCGGAACCGATCACGCCCCGCATCTCCTGAGCGAAAAGCAAGGCGGTTGCCTCAAGGCAATGAGTGGAATGCCGATGGTTCAGTTCTCTCTGCCGGCAATGCTCAGTCTTGTGGAGGAAGGCGTGCTCAGTATCGAAAGGCTGGTCGAGCTGATGTGCCACAATCCAGCGCGCTTGTATAATATAAAGGAAAGAGGCTTCATTCGCGAAGGCTACTGGGCAGACTTCACGCTTGTCCGTAAGAAACCTTGGACTTTGACAAAGGATTGCATCGAGAGCAGCTGCGGTTGGAGCCCTCTGGAAGGCAGGACGTTCGACTGGCAAGTTGAGAAGACTTGGGTGAACGGCAAGCTTGTCTGGGACGGCAACTCCGTTTCTCCTGAGGCGCAAGGCAGAAGCGTCATTTTCGATTCCTGAATAAACCTTTTTGTCTCGCCTTAGTCTATTAAATAGTCAAAACAATATAATCATAAATGAAACGTTACTCGACTCTCATCATACTTTGTATTTGTTCTCTTGTTGCTGTGGCACAGAAGGTTACTGTAAGTGGACTTATAATGGACGGCGCGATGAACGAGCCTTTGCCTGGCGCAGCTGTCGTGTTGCTTCAGCCTAAAGATAGTGTTCTTGTGGCTGGTGTCTCGTCCGATACCGAAGGCAAGTTCAAGCTTCCAACAGTCAAGGCAGGTAACTACATCTTTCGCATCAGTTACATGGGCTTCCAGACTTATACCCGCAACATTACGTTGCCCAAAGGCGACAAGAGCATCAATCTCGGTACCATCACCCTGCAGGAAGACAGCAAGATACTGAAGGAAGCCGAGGTAACAGCCAAGCTGGCTCAGGTGGAGATGAGTGCAGATACGTTCATCTTCAATGCCGATGCCTACCGTATGCCCGAGGGGTCTATGCTCGAGGAACTCGTCAAGAAACTCCCCGGAGCTGAGGTCGATGACGAGGGCAACATCAAGATTAACGGAAAGAGCATCACGAAGATTATGGTCGACGGCAAGGAGTACTTCCAGAATGACACGAAGATGGCGATGAAGAACCTGCCCTCGAAGCTCATCAAGAAACTCAAATCGTACGACAAGAAAAGCGATTATAGCCGCATTACCGGTATCGACGATGGCGAAGAGGAAACCGTGCTCGACCTCTCTGTCAAGAAGGGAATGAAGGATGGCTGGGTCGGCAACATCGATGCAGCCTATGGTACAGAGGATCGCTACTCGGGAAGGTTCAACGTGAACCGCTTCATGGACAATAAGTTCCTGTCTGTCATCGGCAGCCGTAACAATACCAACGACTTCGGAGGCCGTTGGGGCGGGGGCGGCAACGGCGTCGTCACAAGCACGATGGGCGGCGCAACCTTTGCCTGGGAGAACGGAAAACCCGAGTACTCGGCAGGTCTCCTGAAGATGGGCGGCAATGTGCGCTACAACAGCAGCGACAGCGAATCGGAGAGCCGCACCAACAGCGAGATGTTCCTGCCCACGGGAGCCAGCCAGTTCTCTAACTCCAAGAATCAAGGCACGAACTGGAATCAGAACTTCAACGCCAACTTCCAACTCGAATGGTTCCCCGACAGCATGACCAACATCCTGTTCCGTCCAAACTTCAGTCACTCGAATGGCGATAGCTTCTCACACAGCCATAGTGTCACCTTCAACCAGAATCCCTTCCTCGTAGGAGGCATGACGGACCCCGTCGAGGAGTACAATTCGATGACCGACACCGAGGGTATTCGCGTCAACGGCAACGAGCGCTTCAACAACGGAGACAGTTACAGCAACAATGTGAACGGCGGTCTGCAGATCAATCGCCGTCTTGCTGTGCCTGGAAGAAACATTACTCTAAACCTTGATGGCTCTTATAGCGAGAGCAACAATAACTCTTACAGCCGTTCGCTCGTCAAGTATTTCCAGCGTGATGGCGAGATGAATGCCGACTATCAGAACACCTCATCGCCCTCGAAGAACTACAGCGGTCAAGGTCGTATCAGCTATACCGAGCCCATCTTGAAGGGAACAGTCGTGCAACTCAGCTACCAAGCTCAGTACCGCTTCCAGGATAGTGACCGCGAGATGATGGTCTATGACCAGCTCGAGAAGGCTCTGGAGGAGAAAGGTCTCACGGATGTTACTGCCCTCGACCTCTACAACGGCACCTACAACGGCATGGACTTTGCCAATTATGGCATCGACCTTACTCAGCTTCAACGTGATATCGAAAACAGTCAGTATGCCACTTATAAGGAGTTTAACCAGTCGGTCAACCTGATGTTGCGCTATAACAACAAAATGGAGAATGGGCAGGAACTTTTCTTCAATGCAGGTGTCAACTGGCAACCTCAGCGCACGGACATGGAGTACGACAAGCGTGGCGTACACATCGATACCGTTCGTCACATCCAGAATTGGGCACCGCGCTTCAATATGCGCTGGAAGATCAGCAACACCAGCCAGTTGCGTGTCCGCTACAACGGCAATATGTCGCAGCCTTCGATGACCAATCTCATCGAAGTTATGGACAATAGCAACCCGCTTTACATCAGTACGGGTAACGCAGGACTGAAGAGTTCTTGGAGTGATCGCTTCAATATCGACTACAACAACTACATCACCGAGAAGCAGATGGGCTGGAACATCAATGCCAACGCCAACGTTAACCGTCGTTCTATCAGCAATGCCACTATCTATGATACTGCGTCAGGCATCAGCTACAGCCGTCCCATGAATATCGACGGAGGCTGGAATGCAGGCGGTTGGATGGGGTTCAATACGGCTCTTGGAAAGGGAAAGTACTTCAACTTCAACTGGAATCAGAACATCAACTACTCTAATAATGTAGGTTACATCAGCAGCGACCTCGACGCTGGAGCCGCGCAGTTCATCACAGATGGCATTGATATGAACGGCCTCTTCAAATATATGGACGAGAATAGCTTGCTGAAGAAAGCCACTACTCGCAGTACCAATCTCGGCGAGAATATCAGGCTCAATTTCCGCAATGACTTGATTGAGGTCGGTGTCAATAGTGGCATGAACTATCAGCACGCTCGCAATGAGATGCAGAAGAACGGCAATCGCGACACTTGGTTCTACAACTATGGAGGCAACGTCGTCATCAATACGCCGTGGAACTTGCAGTTCAGTAGCGACATCTCGCAGCAGTGCCGCCGTGGTTATGACGATGCCACGATGAATACCAACGAGCTTATTTGGAACGCTCAGCTCAGCCAGACCTTCCTCAAATCGAAGAATGCGACGGTCAGCGTGCAGTGGTACGACATCCTTCGGCAGCGCTCAAGCATCAACCGCAACTATAGTGCGACGAATCGTAGCGATACTTGGACGAACGCCATCCACAGCTATGTGATGGTTCACTTTATCTATCGCTTCAATCTTTTGGGCAACAAAGAGGCTCGACAGGCAGGCTTCGGCGGTGGTGGTCCTGGCAGCGGT
>JAFYYO010000419.1 GCA_017557475.1 Bacteroidaceae bacterium | reverse complement strand
GAAGAAACCGTTGTAGGCACGGACAAAAGTCATTATCACATTGCCAATCAGGAAATAAGTTTGTGCCATCGCCATATAGTGCTCCTTAGTGGGTTCCGACTGGATGAAGTAGAGCACGGCAGGCGGGCCTTGCATCCCGAAGAAGCCTCCCATCAGTCCACTGAGTGTTCCAGCTCCAACTTGTACGCGTTTGGTTGTAGGTAGCTTTATCTTCTGGCTAAACAGCGCAAAATAGATACTGATGACTATCAATGCCACGCCCAGAATCCGCTTCAATATATGGTCTTCGATACGTGTAAGAGCAAAAATGGCTATCGTCGAGACAACAATAAACGTCAGCAGTATCGGCCAAAGCCGTTTCCATGTGACATAGGCCTTCAGTTTCCATACGATGACTGCCGAGGTGGTGATAGCCAGAAGTCCAGAAAGTGTTGTGGCCTCGCCGTATGTCGGCAGGAAGAACGGTAGCATCGTCATGATGAAGATGCCAAAGCCGAAGCCCGTGGTTCGCTGAACAAGGCTGGCTCCGATGCTCAACAGGAATATGGCTATGACAAGGCTACTCATGTTTTCAGACCTTGATCTTGATTATATCCGACCAACGGGTGGTGGGATTCTTGCTCTTGAAATCATGCTTGATGGCATTGGCGAAGACATCAGCCTTTCCTTTGCCGTCTTTCTTGGTATATTGCTGTGAACCGAGAACGATGGTTTCTGAGCCATGCAAGCGATTGATGCGGTCAACGACCTCATCAAGGCGCTTCATCTTCTGGAATTGCTCGGCATTGATATCGAAGAGATCCTGCTGGATAGGAGAGTCAGGGCCGATGCCCATCACGATGACTCCGGCCTTCTTGTACTGGTAGCCAAGACGGTAGATTCTTTGGAGAACATCATTGGCGGCCTTAGTTATCGTAATGGTTGAACTTGAAGGTGTTAATAATCTGGTTTCCTGAAAGTTCCAATATTGTGCCAAATCTTCACGGAACATGTTGGTATTCAGAAAAACACCTACAATCGATGCCACCGTATTCTGCTGTCTCAGCTTCTCGGCACAACGAGCAGCATAGTTCGAGACGTGTGTTTTCAGACCTTCGATATCAGATATCATACCATTGAAAGAGCGGCTCGTACAGATACTTTTCTTCTTGGCCAGTTCTTCATTGGGCACGGCATCCTCACCATTCAACTCCTGCCAAGTGCGAACGATATTGATGTTGTTGAAGGTCTGCCGAACCCAGTCCTTATGATGCTTAGCAAAGTCGAGCGCCGTCTTGCAGCCCAGCTCCTGAAGCTTGGCAGCATATCGGCGACCGATACCCCAAACATCCTCAATCGGACACCATTCGAGCGCCTTCTCACGCTTGTAGTCCGTGTCAATCATGCAGCAATGCTTGTACACCTCGTATTTCTTCGCCAGCTTAGAGGCTATCTTGGCAAGAGTTTTGTTTGGAGCCAGACCGATACTGATGGGCATACCCACCTCACGCTTTACCCGCTTATGCAGGTTCTCACCCCATTGCTGCAGCTGATCCAGAGCGATACCATCGAGATACATGAAGCACTCGTCTATCGAATAGCGGAAATAGGCAGGTGTCTCTTTTCTAATAATGCTCACTACCCTACCCGTCAGTTCCCCATAGAGTTCATAATTCGAGGAAAAGACAGCAATCTTATGCCCAGGGAACTGCTGTTCAAGCTGGAAATAAGGCGTGCCCTCCTTCACTCCCATTGCCTTGGTCTCATTGCTACGAGCAACTACACAGCCGTCATTGTTGCTTAAGACAACGACGGGAACGCCCGTCAGATCAGGTCTGAAGACGCGCTCACAACTTACGTAGCAGTTATCGAGGTCGGCAATTCCGTACATCCTTTATACCGTTTCAAAAGTCCTGATCAGATGAATGACTGTTCCCCAAATCTGGAAATTATCGGGATCGTCAATCTTGAATACAGGGTAATCGTCGTTGGCAGGGCGCAGCTCGATATAACCCTCATTCCTGTGAGTCAGGTCGAGGTACTTCATCGTGAAACCGTCCGAACCCATCCACGCCAGGACGATAGAACCGTCATGCGGCTCCACAGCCCTGTCGATAATCACGCGGTCACCATCGAAGATTCCCGCATCCTTCATACTGTCACCCTCCACTTCTCCGTAGAACGAAGCCTCAGGGTGCTTGATGTAATCACGGTTAAAGTCCAAGGTCTCGTGCGTGTAATCGTCAGCAGGTGACGGAAAACCAGCCACAACGCTTGCACGCTCCAACTCCAGTTTGGTCTCGAACACACCTCTTATAATCTTAATGTTGCCCATACTCAAATACTAATAATTCTCAAAACATTCTGCAAAGTTAGTGATTTTACGGCATTTATGAGTACTTTTGCAGAGATATTTAAATGTATTTATGCAAATGACAAATGACACAGACAATCGTATAAACGAATAAGAGAGATGCGCAAGGAGAAATTCATGATCTATCGGAGGGATGCTAAGAAGGGCGAAGCCACCTATTCGCCGAAGTCGCACTCTGCTCCGCATTTCATAGGCCACTACGTAGAGGGTATGGAAGAATGGGCCTCGTGGTACTGCTTTAATAAGAAGGAGGATGGAACCTACGAAGCTGAGCTTGACGAAGCTTGGGACGAAGGCAGCCATTATGGCGGGGGAACCATCGACGTGGATATTTCCAAAGAGTGGTTCGCCCTTTCTTACGATGACTTTCTCGAACATGTCATTACCCTTGCAGGTGCAAAGCATTATGGTTTCACTGTAGATGACCTGAAGGGAAGAGAAGGTTTAAAGGAGTTTTTCGGTTTTTAAGTTCGAAAAGAAGATAAACCAATAACATAAAAGCAAGAATATGGATAGTTTTATAGAAGCATTATTAAGCG
>JAFYYO010000418.1 GCA_017557475.1 Bacteroidaceae bacterium | reverse complement strand
GCCTGAACGAATGCCGAGGGTAAGGTCTTCGCCTTCTGCGATGGTGACGACGACGCTGAGTTCTTGCATGGATTTGCCGTCAACTGCTTCGCTGATGTACGATGCGAAGGAGTTGTTCTCGCCCTCAGTCAGATTGTTTTCGTAGTCGTGAGGCGAGCCGTAATACTGCACCTCGTTGTTTGCAAAGAGTCGTCCCATGCCTTCCAACCCGTTTTCGCTCCAGAAGAGACAACTGACGCGATAGGTTCCTGGCTGCAGTTTGCTGGCAGGTATCGTTTGATAGAGACAGAAGTCATTGGGCATAGGTTTGTAGCCAGAAGGCGTAAAGGCGCAATAGTTCATGCCGTGCATGCCTTCGCCTTTGCCGTAGAGGCCTGAGTTAGTCGTGCTGTAGGTGCCTGTATAGGATAGTTCCCAACCATAAGGAACGCCCTTCACCGTCGCACCATTCGCGAGTTCTGTCTCAGATTTATACTCGAAGTCGGCATTCACAATGAGTTCCTGAGTCAGAGAGTCCGTGTCTTCTTGGGGCAGATCGCCAAGTCTGCGAATCGTGAAATGGTCCACCTTGAACCATCCAGTCTCGTCGGTATGAGGACCGTCGTTGGCAATGTTGCTTGTCTTGATGCCGACAGTAAGGTCTTCTCCCTCGTGAACTTGGAGCACAACCCTCATTGGATGCATGATTGTATGCGTTTCATAGCCTGCCTTATAGCCAGCGAAGGTGCTCACTTCGTCTTCTTTGAGAATCTGGTCGTAGTCGCTCTTGTGGGCGTAATACTGCACATGATCGTTGGCGAAGAGTCGGCAGGAACCGCGCTTGCCTGTTTGGTTGAAGAGCCAACACCCGACTTCATAGACGCCAGGCTCAAGCTTGTCGGCAGGAATCGTTTGATAGAGGCGGAAGTTATCCGGCATAGGTTTCGACTTGAACCAGCAAATAGAGCCTCCGTCGTTGTAGTTGATGGAGCCGTCACCATTGCTGATGCCGTAGGAAGTGCCTGTTATATTTCCCTCCAAAGTCCAGCCATAAGGCACAACTCGCTGCACGCCTCCAGTCGGATTGGTCAGCACGGAGTTTCCGTTCTTATAGAGTTCGAAGTCGGGATTCACGAGAAGTTGGTTCGTGAGGTCAAGGTCTTCGGCATCTGTTCTGCGATAGACAATCTGACTTATCACGATAGCCGGGGTCATGGCATAGAATCTAAAGGCCACATCCTTTGCCGAAGTTGCCTTATACGAGAAGCGAGCCTCGGAGTAGCCGTGCATCACATTATCGCTCCAAATGTTCGTTTCGGCATTACATTTGATGCTCTTCGAAGTGATGGCACCTGCTCCGACGCCCATTCCGACCAGAAGGTCGTGGGCTGTTGTGATGGGGAAAGTGGGCAAGCAACGTACGATAATCTGATAGTTGCCCTTTTCCAGCGGCAAAGTGTACTCGACATAAGGCCCTTTGCTGCGAGCTGTGGAGACCGTGTAGGTTGTGTAGTCGATGGGCCAGACGGTAATGCTCTTGTCGCCTACGCCGAGGTTGTCGAGCGTCTGCCATGAGCCTCGACTGTTTGTGTAGCTGTCGGCGGAAACATAGATGTAACCCTCGTCCAGCAGTTCTCCCTTGGCATCGTTGATGTCGCTGGCAGTTGCGGTGTAGGGCATACCGAATTGCGAGCCCGTATCACTTCCGTTGGGCGACTTGTCCATCATCTTTTCCCACTTGCCTCCAGCCAGTTGTGTATTATAAATGTTCGTGAGATAGAGGATGTCGCTATAGCCTGTTCGAGCCAGAGCCGCATATTGCATGGCGCGAGTTTTGTCGCCGATGCTGGCGTACCAGAAGCTAAGCCTTGAACCAAAGACCTTCAGGTTTTGTCCGGCTGTCGCGAGGATGGGGTAGGAGAAGAGTTCGAAGTAGGCATCCTTAAGCCGGTCGGGGATGCTCGAATCAAGGGCTTGGACGCGAGCAGCGAGTGCCTGATAATCCTTGATGCGCTGTTCCATCTCCTGAGTTGTGAAGTTGGAATGAAAGAGAGTTTCAGGCTTACCTTGTGCCGCAAGACGGTAATGTTCGAGTCGAATTTCGCCCATTTCATCGGCAAAATCAACTCCGAAGGTCTTCGCTGCCCACCATCTGCTGAACTCTGACGCTTTGTCTGGAGTCCAGGAGTTAACGTCCCAAGCCAACTCCATACAGAACTCGAACTCGACTTCCGCAGGTTTGATGTCGCCGACGTTCACCATCCAGAACCTTTGCATGCCGTTTTCGTAGGCTTTACATAGCTCGTAACTGATGAGAGAGGGTGAAATGGTGCTCAGCCAAATGTAGGAACAGGGGTTCCCAAGGTAGCTGAGATGATAATAGATGCCGTGACCGCCGCTTCGCTTACGCTCCTTTGCAGTCGGAAGCTGGCGGATATAAGCGTAATTGTCATCAACCCAGCACATCGTCACATCATCTGGAATCTGCAAACCAGCGTTGTAGAGCGTGAGCGCTTCCTTGTAGGGGATGTATATCTGAGGCACCTTCGTGGGGTCGCCACCAAGGGAGTCCGTGATGATTTCGCGTTGAGCGGCGATGATGTC
>JAFYYO010000417.1 GCA_017557475.1 Bacteroidaceae bacterium | reverse complement strand
TCTTAACCTGGCATACAACGACGCTGGGGCTTGTTACCAGTTCGAGTCCTTCGAAACTGAGGTCTGCCACCTTGATTGTCTTACCGAGAGTAAGGTTTGTAACGTCGATGTCAAGCTTCTCAGGAATGGCTGTATAGGGAGCACGAACCTTGAGCTTGCGCACGTTTGCAGAGAGCTTACCACCGGCACGAACACCTTCTGCCAGACCATTCAACTTGATGGGAACTTCCATCACGATGGGCTTGGTCTCAGTGATTTCGTAGAAGTCGATGTGGAGCAGCTTGTCAGTTACGGGATGGAACTGGAGTTCCTTCATGATAGCCTTGTACTCCTTACCGTCGATGTTGAGGTTCACGCTGTAGATGTCGGGAGAGTAAACGAGCTTGCGGAGCTCTTCCTGAGTAGCGCTGAAACTCAGAGCTACGGGCTTACCGTCCTTCTTAGCCTCGCCATAGAGGTTGCAGGGAACTGCACCGGCTCTGCGGATGTCACGAGTTGATTTCTTGCCTGTTTCTTTGCGAACAGTGCCTTTTACGTCAATACTTTTCATTGTTTTTGATGTTGTTTGTGTTACTATAAATTAAGTTCTTTAGTGCTTAATTCGCCATCACACGGCTCAAAAGCGGGTGCAAAGTTACGACATTATTTTGAGACTGCAAAATGCGAGGGAAGTTTTTTTCTGTTCATACATTATTATTATATGCAATGAGGTGTCTAATCTCATCCAGAATCTCCTTATCTGCAGGCAACCAATCCACACTTTCCAGTTCCTCTTGCCTTAGCCATTTGGCTGCTTCGTGTTCTTTCAAAGTCAAGCTTCCGCTTTCTATCTTGCACCAGAAGCAATGCATCGTGAGGTGAAACTTAGGGTAGTCGTACTCGATTGTTTTAATTAATTGTTCGACTACAATCCTCGTCTCCAGCTCTTCCCAAATCTCGCGCTTCAAGGCCTCCTCAGGCGATTCACCTGGCTCTATCTTACCGCCAGGGAATTCCCAGAAGTCCTGCCAATCGCCATATCCTCGCTGAGTGGCAAAGACGCGCCCTTCGCTATCGTGTATTAGCGCAGCTACGACTTCAATTCGCTTCATATTTATCCTAATAGCGTAACTCGACGACTGCAGTGAAGTTGCTCAACTACACACGTTATGTTTGCCAATGACACGTGTTATGTTTGCCAACGACACACGTTATGTTTACCAAGATTGCTTACCAGATGGTGACACGCTTCTCCTTTGGCACAAACATGGGGTCGGCTTCTGTGATGCCAAAGGCGTCGTACCAAGCGTCGATGTGCGGCATCTGTCCGTTCACGCGCCACATTCCAAGTTGGTGCGGGTCGCTCTTCACGCGCTTCTGAATCTCTTCGTCGCGGATGTTCTGCCCCCAAACGTTGGCGTAAGCAAGGAAGAATCTTTGCTCTGGCGTAAAGCCGTCGATAGTCTCCAAAGGTGCGTCCTTAGTTGCGTTCTTGAAGGCTTGGAAGGCTACCATCAGGCCTCCGTGGTCAGCCATATTCTCGCCAAGCGTGAGAGAACCGTTAGCATGAAGCCCAGGCAGCACTTCGATGCTGTCGTGGAACTCGCGCATCACCTGAATCCTCTCTTCGAATTGCTTCGTATCTTCCTCGCTCCACCAAGTCACGAGGTTGCCGTTCTTGTCGTACTTGCTGCCCTGATCGTCGAATCCATGTGTCATCTCATGTCCGATGACTACGCCGATGGCGCCATAGTTGAAGGCATCGTCGGCCTGCATGTCGAAGAAGGGAGGCTGCAGAATGCCTGCTGGGAAGCAAATCTCGTTTGTAGTGGGATTATAATAGGCGTTGACGGTTTGAGGCGTCATGTACCATTCGTCCTTGTCCACGGGCTTGTTGAATTTCTCGCGAATCATGTCCTTTATCTCCCATTCGCCTACTGCAAGCATGTTGTTGAGGTAGTTGTCGCCTATTTCAAGGTCGCTGTAGTCCTTCCACTTGTCAGGATAACCTACCTTCACATAGAAGGCATCGAGTTTCTCACGAGCAACCTTCTTCGTCTCGTCACTCATCCATTCCTGCACGTCGATACGTTCGCCAAGAGCAATCTGAAGGTTCTTGATGAGCTTCTCCATGCGTTTCTTCGCTTCAGGTGGGAAGTACTTCGCAACATAAAGCTGGCCAAGCGCCTCTCCAAGGCCTCCTTCGACAGCAGATACGGCACGCTTCCAGCGAGGACGGTCCTCTTCCTTGCCGCTCATTACCTTGCCGTAGAAGCCAAAGTTCAAGGCGCGACTTTCGTCATCAATGAAGGACGAAGCCATATCGATAGCATGCCAGAGATAGATGTTCTGCTGGGCTTCGATAGTCTCTTCTGCAAGAACTTTCTCCACTTCGTGAATGGCATTAGGCTGTCCAAGGCAGACTTCCTTCACACCCTCCATGCCGAAGTTCTCGAAGTAGCCGTCCCAATTGATGCCTGGGAACTGCTCTTTGAGTTCGTCGTAGGTAAGTTTGTTGTAGTTTGCCTCAGGGTCGCGAAGCTCCGTTCTGCTCTTGCTTGCAACGGCAAGGCGAGTCTCGATGCGGAGAACGTCTTCTGCAATTCGTTTGGCATCCTTTTCGCTAAAGCCAGAGTGCTGACAAAGGTCGGAAATGTACTTCTGATAAGCCTTTCGAATCTCCTGAGTCCTCGGGTCGTTGTCAACATAATAGTCCTTCTGACCAAGCGTGAGACCACCTTGGAAGATAGTTACAAGGTTGTTCTTCGAGTCCTTCTCGTCGGCTCCGATATACATGCCGAAAAGTCCAGGTACACCTTGTCTTTGCATGCGAGGCCAAACCTCAGCAATCCAATCCGTCGTGATTTCGGGAGAACATTGGTAGCCGTCGCAAAGCAGGAAGCTTTCGAGCGCGCCCCAATAATGTTCGTTCAGGTTCACGCTATCCATTGCCGATTTGTAGAGGTCTGCAATCTTCTGCTCGATACTGCCTTTCTCGTTCTCCTGAGCAGACACTTCCTCGATGAGCGAACGCAGACGCTCGTTGTTGTCCTCTTGCAGTTGGTCGAACGAACCAAATCGACTGTATTCCGCAGTCAGAGGATGAGCCTTTTGCCAACCACCTGTCGCGTACATATAGAAGTCAGTACCAGGCAGGTAAGTTGAGTCGAGATTGGCCAGGTCGATGCCTGAAGCCAGTTGCTTGTTGCTTGTTGTACAAGCTGTTGCCATTGCTGTCAAAACAAAAGCCATGATAAGATGTTTCTTTTTCATTTGAAGTTTAGTTTATGATTTTGAATTTGAAAAGAGTCTTGCAGTCAAAGCCCCGCTGATGTTATGCCAAACGCTAAAGATGGCTCCAGGAATGGTGGCAAGAGGATAAGCAGCGAAGTGCATGTTGGCAAGCGAAGAAGCCAAGCCGCTGTTCTGCATACCTACCTCGATGCTGAGCGCAATGCACTTGGGTTTCTCCAATCGCAGCAGACGACCTATCAGGAAGCCTAATGAGAGGCCAAGCAAGTTGTGGAGCATCACGACGAGAATGACTATCATGCCGCCTTTGAGCAGGTTGCTTGCGTTGTGCGACACGATGATGCCTACCACTAAGGCAATCACTATGGAAGAGAGGGCAGGCAAGTAGGGCGTGAGGCCTTTCGTGATTTGCGGAATGAAACGTTGGCAAAGCAATCCCACAATGATGGGCGCAATCACCACATAGACGATGCTCAGCAGCATTCCCAACGTATCAACTTCGACCATCGTCCCTGCCATCAGCAACACTAAAAGCGGTGTCAATAAAGGAGCAAGTAGGGTAGAGCAGGCTGTCATTCCGACAGACAATGCAAGGTCGCCTTTTGCGAGGTATGTGATGACGTTTGAAGCTGTTCCTCCAGGGCAACAGCCTACAAGTATCACGCCAAGAGCAAGTTCTTTGGGAAGCGAGAAGGCCAACGTCAGCAACCAAGCCATCAAAGGCATGATAGTGAATTGTGCAAGGCAGCCGATGATGATGTCTTTCGGACGGCTCAGCACAATCTTGAAGTCCTTTGGCGAGAGCGTCAGTCCCATTCCGAACATAATCACGCCCAGCAATGGGTTGATGGTTTTTGTCTCAATCCAAGCGAACGAAGCAGGCACAAACATAGCCAATGCTGCCACCAAAAGCACCATCAGCCCCATCCATTTGGAAATGAAATCACAAGCCTGCTTCATTACATTATTTAATTTTTAACTTTTAACTCTTAACTAAATCAGTGCTTCCCATTCCTCTTCGGCTTGCTTGAGTTGAGCCTTCAAGCGTCCATGTTTCTCATAGAGCGAGACATCCTGACTGCCTTCGGGAGTTGATAGTTGGTCTTCGATGATGCGAATTGCAGCTTCCAGTTGCGTCACCTTGTCCTCAGCCTCTTGCAGAGCTTTCTCCTTCCTCTTTTGCTCACGTGCTAAAGCCTTCTGCTCGGCATAAGAGAGAGACCCATCCCCGCTCCCCCTTTGGGGGAGTGCCTCTTTTTCCTCCCCCTTTAGAGGAGAGATAGAGGGGGGCTGTTGATGGCTTAGATAATCATAAATCCCTCCCAGATGCTCTCTTACTTTACCATCGGCAAACTCATATACCTTCGTCACAAGTCCGTCGAGGAACTCTCTGTCGTGGCTCACTACGATAACTGTGCCGTCGAAGTCTCGGATAGCAGCCTTCAATACATCCTTCGAACGCATGTCGAGATGATTCGTAGGCTCGTCGAGGATAAGACAATTGACGGGTTCCAGCAGAAGCTTTATCATTGCCAAACGGGTTCTCTCGCCTCCTGAAAGGAACTTCACCTTCTTGTCTCCTGCCTCTCCTCCAAACATGAAAGCGCCAAGAATGTCTCTTATCTTGAGTCTGATGTCGCCTCTTGCCACTCGATCAATTGTGTCGAAGACAGTATATTCGCCTTCAAGCAGTTGTGCCTGATTCTGTGCGAAGTAGCCTATCTGCACGTTATGTCCAATCTTGAGATTGCCGTCGAAAGGAATCTCGCCCATAATACATTTGACGAGTGTCGTTTTTCCTTCGCCATTTCGCCCTACGAAAGCCACCTTCTCGCCTCGTCTAATCTGGAGATTTACGCCGCTGAAGACACAATGCTCGCCATAGTTCTTGTCCACCTCATCACAGATGACAGGGAAGTCTCCGCTTCTCATCGAGCAAGTGAACTTCAGATGCAGGGCACTATTATCCACCTCATCGACTTCTATCGGCACAATCTTCTCCAGTTGCCGAATCTTTTGCTGAACCTGAATGGCTTTTGTGGCTTGATAACGGAAGCGATCTATGAAGGCGCGAGCATCAGCAATCTCTTTCTGTTGATTCTCGAGGGCACGCAACTGTTGCTCTCGTCGCTCAGCATGAAGCGTGACATATTCGTCGTATTTGACTTTGTAATCGTAAATCTTGCCGCAACTTATCTCAATCGTGCGATTCGTTACATTATTTATAAAGGCGCGGTCGTGACTGACGAGCACAACGGCATTTGCACTAGTCATGAGGAAGTTCTCGAGCCATTGGATGCTCTCGATGTCGAGATGATTCGTGGGCTCATCAAGGAGAAGCACATCTGGGTGCTGAAGCAGAAGCTTTGCCAATTCGATACGCATCCTCCAACCTCCGCTGAACTCACTTGTCGGACGGTCTAAGTCTTCTCTCTTGAAGCCCAAGCCTTGCAGAGTTCGCTCCAATTCAGCCTGATAATTCAAGCCTCCCATCATCTGAAAATGCTCGTTAAGATGCGTGAAGCGTTCTACTAAAGACATGTATGCTTCACTCTCGTAATCGGTTCGTTCAGCAAGTTGCTTGTTGAGACGCTCAAGCTCATCGCTCATCTCTGTGATGTGCTCGAATGCTCGTTCGGCTTCCTCTCTCACGGTTCGCTCGTCTGTGAGTTCCATTACCTGTGGCAGATAGGCAATTGTGGCATCTCGAGGCACAGAGACTGTTCCGCTTGTGGGCTGTTGAAGACCTGCGATAATCTTCAGCATCGTGCTCTTGCCTGCACCATTCTTGCCAACAAGAGCGATACGGTCGTGGTCGTTTATGACATAACTGATGTCATTGAAGAGCGGCTTGGCGCTGAATTCTACGCTGAGATTATCTATCGATACCATATTGCTTGGAAGGGAGAAGAGTGCCTATGAAAAGGAGCAAGAGCGCGGCATAATATGTCGTCATGATGTAGAGCGAGGCATGCGGAATTCGCTCTGTAAACTTATTCCACGAAAGGATGAAGTCGGAAACAAGGAATAGTAAGGCTCCTAATGCTGCAACAAGGGGAAGAGCGTTCCTGCTTCTCTTTTCAAAGAAGGCTCGAATGATGCTCGTCCAAACCGTTCCTGTAAGGAGCAGAGCATAGATGATGCATCCGATTCGGATGGGAGTGTTGTGAATCGCAGGTATTATCTTCTTCGCAGCAAGAGCAAGCGGAACCAAGCAGAGTAGGGTAGTTGCGATAAGTACGACAGGATGGGGCTTCCATATGTTGCTGACAAAGTATGTGATGAAGCAGATATGAGCCAAAGCAAAGCCAGCCATCTGTCCTTCGAAGCTTCCTAATACTCCCATTGCATCGCCAATTGCGCAAAAGACGAAACCGAATGTCATTAAAGCAGGAACCAATCCGATGCCTCCTAAAGCCAGCAAAGCCGCAGGAAGAGCCAGCCTCAAGGCAAACAGGAGGCTCTCTTCTTCAGGCTTCCC
>JAFYYO010000416.1 GCA_017557475.1 Bacteroidaceae bacterium | reverse complement strand
TTCTTTACCCTTAGGAATATGTGGTGGGGATACAAGAATTGGGCTGGAGCACCATATGTCGGAGGCGAAGACAAATGGAGTTTTGGCTACGAACTTAACGACAAGAATGTTGCTGCTCTCAAGCCTGAAGAGCTTTGTTCCAAGCATCAGGGACGCCTCGAAGAGATGGCAGTCACACCTGCTCAACATCCCATCAGCATTACAGGCAAGAGTTGGCGTAGGGAAACCCTGGAACCTGCCCTTGATGAGAAAGATCTGCCTGGTCGTACCTTCGTGCCTTGGCTTGGTGAAGAGCGTGATAACCCTACCCAGTATGGCATTTATTTCCAAGACCGTTGGGACGAGGCTTTGCAGGTTGACCCTGAGTTCATCTACCTCAACGACTGGAATGAGTGGACGGCAGGAAAGTACCGCAACGGCAAAGACCCTTCAGGAGTTGCCGATATGCACATCGACTTCCTGGGCCGCAAAGACAATCCCTTCTATTTTGTTGACCAGTATAATGCCGAGTTTAATCGCACCATCGCCCCGATGAAAGGCGGCTGGACAGACAACTACTACATGCAAATGGTGCAGAACATTCGCCGCTATAAGGGCGTTGCGCCTGTCCCTGTTCATCATGGTTATCAGAACATCAAACTTGACGGCAAGCTTGATGAGTGGGAACCCGACAGCAGTTTCCTTGATACTCGAGGCGACGTTATCCATCGAGACCACGATGGCTACGGAGACCTCCATTACATCGAGAATAGCGGACGTAATGATATCGTCCGTTGCCTTGTGGCTCTTGACAAGAAGAACGTCTATTTTGCAGCCGAGACAGCAAGTCCTCTTTCACCTCAAACCGACCCGAATTGGATGCTTCTCCTCGTAGATACAGACGAAGATGGCACCTACGACTACATAATTAAGCCCTCAGAAAGAGCGTTCTCATGTGCCGTAGGAGAGAAAAGCCTTGAGATAGCCGTTCCTCGCAAACTGTTTGGGAAAGGAGGGAAGTTCAGTTTCCGCTTTAAGTGGGCAGACAATCCCAGCGACCCCAACGACATCATCAGCATCTCGACAACAGGCGATACTGCCCCCAACCGACGCTTCGCCTATCGTTTTGTCTGGGAGAAATAAGAAACGACGCAACCCATAGCTCTCAACACTCCACGTGATGTTGGCAAACATTACACGTTATGATTGCAAACATTACACGTTATGTTTGGCATCATAACACGTTATGTTTTCAAACTAGGCACGTCTAGTTTGCCAATTAGACACGCCTAGTTTTTCTACTCTCCATTAAACTTTGCCCCTTTCGATTGGTCATATATATAAATAATACTTTATTGGCTAGGTTTATGCGAAGGTTTCTCTCTCTCTTATTTTCTTGTTTTCTTACTATCACATTTTCTCTTGCCGAGGGTGTGACGCAGTATGTCAACCCTTTCATGGGTACTACGACGCTCTGGACGCCTGAGGAACTTGGCTTTGTTCCCAAGCCGGGAGAGAGACAATGGGGTGCTGAGACATTTCCTGGAGCCGCCCTGCCGAATGCGATGGTGCAGCTAACGCCTGTCACTCAATATCGTTCAGGTTCTGGCTATCAGTACGAGGACAGCGTGATTTATGGCTTTGCCCACACGAGCAAGGGACATTGGAACCTGCTTCACCTGCCCATTCTGCCTGTCACAACAGAAGGGAACCCTACGCCCAACGACTATCGCTCTACTTACAGTCACGAGCGTGAGGAGGCTCATCCCGGCTATTATCGTGTCTTTTTGGACAGGTATAATGTGGATGTGGAACTGACCACGACGCTTCGCTGCGGCTATCATCGCTACACTTTCCGTAAAGGGGACCACAAGGAGATACTCATCGACATTGCGCGTTCCAACAATATGCCTCGACGTTGGGAGTTGAAACAGGCTGGCAAGAATGCTTTCGAAGGCTTCCAAGACGGCGAAGGTCGCATCTATTTCTACGGCGAAGTGTCGGCTGGGATTGAGGAGGTGAAAGAAGAGGGAAGAAGGATGACGGAAGAAGGAAGAGGCAGGAACTTCAATCGTCCCATCGGTCTGGTGAAGCTTAAGAACCCGAAAGACTCGAAGACACTCGAACTCAAGATTGGCTTCTCGTTCGTCAGCATCGAGAATGCAAAGGAGAACCTGAAGGCTGAACTCGAGGGGAAGTCTTTCGACGAGGTGCGTAAGAATGCGGATAAGATTTGGGAGGATATACTCGGCCATATCAAAGTGGAAGGCGGAACAGAAGCCGACAAGAAGATGCTTTACTCGACACTCTACCGCACCTTCCTCTTTCCGCATCTCCGAACTGACGTGAATGGCGAATGTCCTGGCGAGAGAGGCGATGTCAGGAAGTTAGGCTTCAACTACTACACCAATCCCTCCTTCTGGGACACCTATCGCAACAAACTCATCCTCTTGGGAATGATAACGCCAGATGTGGCAAGGGATATCATCCGAAGCTGCATAGAGAGGGGAGAACAACGAGGTGGCTATATGCCAACTTTCTTCCATGGAGACCATGCTTCGACGTTTGTGGCTGGCTCGTGGCTACGAGGCATCCGCGACTTCGACTTGAGCAGGGCATACGCTCTCATGTTGAAGAGTGCTACGGTACCAGGTCGTGGAGGTCGTCCTTATCTCGACGAGTACCTCGAACGCGGTTGGATTTCGGAGAAAGATACCGTTAATGTTCCCACAGGAGATGAGTATAAGGGAGCTGTTACCAAGACTGTGGAGTTTGCTTATGATGATTATGCAACGGCTCTTGTGGCTCGAGAGCTTGGGGATAAGGAGAACGAAAAACAGCTCCTCCAGCATTCGCAGAACTACAAAAACCTCTTCGACCCCTCGACAGGCTTTTGGCGTGGCAAGGTGCTTCGCGATGGGCAGGGCGTTTGGATAGAGGATTTCCGTCCGAACTATCCTTATTATCAATATCAGTATCGCGAGGCAGATGCTTGGAACTCGCTCTTTTTCGCTCCTCACGACCCGATGGGAATGGTGGCACTCTATCCTTCTAAAGAGGCTGTGGAAAGGAAACTCGACTCACTTTTCACGACACCCAATGGAGGTTATCTAGCTTTCAACTGCACAGGTTATCTCGGCAAGTATTGTCACGGCAACCAGCCTGGGCACAGCATTCCCTTTACCTATTATTTCATCGACAAGCAAGAGAAGGCTCAGCACATCCTGAACACCTTGATGCATAAGTATTATGGAATGGGCAAGGAAGGCCTCGCTTATGCAGGAATGGACGATGCTGGCGAGATGTCAAGTTGGTTTGTGCTCAACGCGATAGGCATCTACACTTATTCTCCTGCCGATCCCGAGTACATCGTAACTGTGCCACTCTTCGACAAAGTGCACTTCTTCCTAGGAAACGAGAAGCAGTTCGACATCGTCAAAGAGGGTAGTGGTGAGAAGATAAAGCGCATTACCATTGGCGGTAAACCGCTTCAGGGCTGGTTCGTGAAGCACGAAGACCTCGCCCAAGGCAAAGAACTAAGGATTGTTACGGAATAGATAAGAGAGCCCCGAAAATGATTCGAGGCTATCTTTCTTATTATCTTATTTCCTTATTTTCTTATTATCTTTTTGCCATCCTTGATGTAGATACCAGGTTGCGTTATCTTATCAAGTTTGCGGCCTTGGAGGTCGTACCAAGAGTCGTTAAGGTTAACGTTAGCGTTAACGTTTTCTATTCCGTCGATGTAGTCTTGGTTGGCTATCACTACCCATTCGTTCGTAATAAGGATGCCGTCGTTTGAGACAAATGTCGTTCCTGCGGGTTCAAGTATCTTGATGCCGTTGTTCAGGTTCAGGATTCTAAAGTGCGTTATTGCTCCTGTGCCTCCTTTTGCCATCAGGACGGTTTCACTTCCGAGCATTTTAATCGCGGGATAGAATCTCGCAGCTCTTGCCTTGCTTCCTTCCATGCCAAAGGAACCGGTGCTTTCTGCCTTAATCTGTACACCATCCTGAAATACGACTTCACAATTCGTCGCGAATGCCACATCGCTTGCCTTAATGTTCAGCTCGCCACCACCAGAGATGGTAACTGTGCCGCCGTCTCTGTTCGTGGTGGAGACACCCTGACCATCAACGACCTCGACGTTGTTTCTTCCTATCAAATTGATATTGATGTTAGGAGAGACTGATCGTATGCCATAAGTGCCGTTTGCGCTGATGTTGGCATTATTAAGCGTCAGGGTATTCGTCTCCGGGTTGTACGAAACGGTTCCGTCGCCACGCACGTTGTCCATATTCGCTGTATTCACCTGTGTGCCGGCAATCCAAAGTTGGTAAGTTGCAGATTCTGTGAAGTAGCCTGGGTTGCTTGTGCCACCATCTATATGGGCATAGCTGGCATCCACATGGTTCTCGTCGTATGTCGTGCCTTGACCGCCTACGAGGCTAGTGCAGTATGTGAACATGTTCTCAGAATCCGTCACGGCAGCCGTGCTCCAATCGTCGCCTACATAAATAGTTTCCAAGTAACAGCAATTAAAAAACATCCAATTCATATTGGTGACCTTGGCTGTGTTGAAACTGCTCAGGTCTAGGCTTGTCAAACCAATGCACGAATCAAACATGCGATTCATCTTGGTTACATTGGCAGTGTTAAAGTTGCTTAGATTAAGGTTTTTCAATGCTTGGCAATCAGCAAACATCATGCTCATGTTAGTCACATTAGAGGTGTTGAAACTGCTCAAGTCTACACTTGTCAAATTATTACAACTCCAGAACATTGTGGACATATTAGTCACTTTCCCCGTGTTGAAATTGCTCAAGTCAAGGCTTGTCAAGGCATCGCAATCATTGAACATAGATTCCATACTTGTGATATTCTCAGTATTGAAACTGCTCACATCGAGGTTAGTTACAAGTTTACAATCTCTAAACATGTAACTCATGTTAGTCACTTTTCCCGTATTGAAGTTGCTCACGTCGAGGCTTGTCAAAGATTCACAACCCGAGAACATCCCACTCATATCGGTTACATTGGAGGTATTGAAGTGGCTTAAGTTCAGACTCGTGAATTTCTCGCAATTATAAAACATGCCATCCATTTTGGTGACTTTGTCCGTATTAAAATGGCTAATGTCAAGACTCGTCAAAGAAGTACAACCCGCGAACATGTAACCCATATATTTCACCTCGCTGGTATTCAGGTATTCCACCATCCCCGCAATTGATTGAAGATTCTCCATACCATCAAACCAACCACAGGTTGACGTAGGACGGACATTAGCGAACGATGCATCAAAGACCACTTTAGTCACACTGGCATTGGTGTCGCCATTATACCAGCTTGGAACATAACTACCCATGTTCAGGCTGTAAGTTGTACCTGTGCGACTGTCGCGCTGATTGTCGTAATAGAACGTCAGAGTGGTATTCCCTGAAGTATAGCAGGCATAAGCCTCTGGCCCACTCCATGGCTCTGCGCCTTCGGCTGTGAAATAGCCTGGGTTGCTTGTGCCGCCATCAATATGGGCGTAGCTGGCATCTGTGTGGTTTTCGTCAACAACCGTTCCTTGGCCGCCCACAAGACTTTCACAGGCATAGAACATATACTCTGAATCTGTCACGGCAGCCGTGCTCCAACCCTCGCCCACATAGATGGTTTTCAAGTTTGTGCAATAAAAGAACATATAATGCATATATGTCACGTTTGCCGTATTGAAACGGCTCAGGTCAAGGCTGGTCAAAGATGGACAATAATAAAACATTGCATACATACCGGTTACCTTGGAGGTATCGAAGTGGCTCAGGTCGAGGCTCGTCAAAGAAGGACAATAATAGAACATATATCCCATACTTGTCACCTCGCTGGTGTTCAGGTATTCCATTCCCGTGATGGATTGAAGATTCACCATTCCAGCAAACCATGCATAAGTTGACGTAAGAAGGGCATTAGCAAATGAAGCGTCAAAGACCGCCTTAGTAACACTGGCGTTGGTGCCGTCATTGTACCAGGCGGGAATATCATTACTTGTATTCAGGTCATAGGTTGTGCCTGTTCGGCTGCTGCGCTCCGTGTCATAGTAGAACGTCAGCGTTGTGTTTTCCTCTGTGTAGCAGGCATAGGCTTCCGGTTCGAGAAGAGCGGGATAGCCGATGACGACCTTTGAGAACGTCGCGACGGTGCCGCCGCTGTTCACGATGCCGACATCCTCCAGGAACTCTGCGCCCTCGGGTTCAAGGATTTCGAGACCGTCGCTCAGGGTCAAGGCATGGAAGAAAGCCACAGAGCTGCTGGTGTTACCGCCCTTGGCCGTCAACATCGTCTCCTGTCCCTGCATGGTCAGTGTCGGGAGAGGACTCGTGCGCTTCAGCTTCGTGCCTCGCACGCCGTAAGAACTCTTGCTGTTCACGGTCACTTTTACGCCATCCTTAAGCACAAGGTTCTGATAAGCATGTATGCCGACTCCGTCCTGCGTGCTGACAGTCAGAGAGCCGCTGCCGTAGATGGTGGCTGTGCCTGTCGCATGCAGATAGATGCCGTCTTCACTGACCGCAGTAACGGTGTTCTGTCCCTGCACGTTTATGTTCAGGCCTGCCAATTGCGACTTTATGCCGTAGTCCGACTCGCTGCTGATGTCGGCACCATTGAGAGTCAAGGTATTCGTGCCTGCGTCGTACGATACATGGCCGTCGCCAAGCACATTGCCTTTGTTCCAAGATGTTACCCGCGTGCCGGCAATCCAGAGGCTGTACTCAATGAATTCTTCGAGTTCGTAGATGTCGCTGAAGTTCTTCCAATAGTTTGCCGAGGCATAGGCATCATAGCAGCCGTAGGGCACGTAGAGGCTGGCACCCTTGTAGTGCCATGTGCCAAACGTGTTGCTTTGTATGGTGGGCGGCGTGGTGGCGAGACAGGTGATGTTGCCCTCCTCCAGTGCCGTGCAGCCTTGGAAGGCGTTGAAGCCAATCTGCGTTACCGTCTCGGGTATTGTCACGTCGGTCAGGTTTGCGCAGTTAAAGAAGGCAGATGCTTCAATTGCCGTTACCGTATAGGTCACGCCGTCAGACTTTACAGTTGCAGGAATGACGACGTTGCCGCTGTAGCAGTTGTAGTTTGCATCCCGATAAGTGACGCTCACCGTGCCATCGCCTGTTATCTTGTAGTAGATGCCGTTCACTACGAAACTATAGGGCAGTTCAACAATGCTGGCAAACTGTCCCCATACGGAGTGACTTCGATAAGCAGTCATCGTTCCGACAGGTACATAGAGCGTCATGCTCTCAATGGCATAGTCGAAGGACATGGGCGATATCGAGGGCGGTGTCTGAGCCAGGCAGGTAACGGTGGAGTTGATTGCATCGAAGAAGGCATCGTAGAATGCTTCGACCTCAATGCGGTCAACCGATGCAGGAATGGTCAGGTTCTGCAAATACGGGCAACGATAGAAGGCCCTTTCGCCGATAGTGGAAACGGTGTAACACCAAACGTCTGTAGTTACAGATTCCGGAATCACCACATCGCCGCTGTAGCTGAAGTAGTTCTCATCCTTGTAGGTCACGGCAAGACATCCATAGCCCACGTCCTTATACCAGATGCCGTCCACTTCAAAGTCGTAGTTACACAGTGCGGTGAAGTAGCCCGGGTTGATCGTGCCGCCGTCAACATGGGCATAGCTTGCATCGACGTGTTCGGCATTATAGGTCGTGCCCTGACCGCCTACCAAACTCGTGCAGTTATAGAACATGTCCTCAGAATCCGTCACAGCAGCCGTGTTCCAGCCATTTCCTACATATATAGTTTCCAAATTGTTGCAAGCGCCGAACATATAATACATGTTAGTCACTTTCTTCGTGTTGAAGCTGCTTAGGTCAAGACTTACCAAACTGTAGCAACAGTTGAATATAAACTGCATGTTGGTCACGTTCGCCGTATTGAATTTACTCAAATCAAGACTCGGTAACCTATAACACTCATTAAACATGTAATCCATTCTTGTCACGTAGTTGGTATTCAAATAGGCCATTCCTGAGACAGATTGCAGATATTTCATTTCATTAAACCATCCGTAAGTTGTGGTTGGGCGGAATCCAGCAAACGACGGGTCAAACACCACTTTGGTGGCGTTGGCCTTGATGTCGTCAGTGATCCAAGCGGGAAAATAACTGCCTGAAGGCATATCATAGGTCGTGCCAGAACGGGAACTGCGGTATTTATCGTAGTAGAACGTCAGCGTCGTGTTCGAAGACGTGTAGCAGGCATAGGCCTCATTAATGTCAGTGAAGTAGCCAGGATTGCTTGTGCCGCCGTCGATATGGGCATAAGCCTCGTCCACGTGGTTGGAATCATAGGTCGTGCCCCTGCCGCCCACGAGTTTGGTGCAGTTTAAGAACATAGACTCAGAATCCGTTACGGCAGCCGTGCTCCAGCCGTCGCCCACATATATAGTTTTCAGGTTTTTGCAATTAAAGAACAGCCAAAACATATCGGTCACGTTGGCCGTGTTGAAATTACTCAGGTCAAGGCTTGTCAAGCCGTAACAATAAGAGAACATACAAGACACATCCGTAACTTTAGTCGTGTTGAAATTACTCAGGTCAAGGCTTGTCAAACCCGTGCAGAGGTAGAACATCCATTGCATATCGGTCACTTCACTGGTGTTTAAGTAGGCCATTCCCGTGACGGATTGAAGATTCTCCATTTCATTAAACCAGCCGTAGGTGCTCGTCGGGCGGGCATTGGCAAATGAGGAGTTAAAGACTACCTTGGTGACATTGGCATAATTGCCGTCTGTGTACCAACCAGGTTTGTTGGAGCCTGTGTTCAAGTCATATGTCGTGCTCGTGCGGGAGCTGCGCAGGTTGTCGTAGTAGAACGTCAGCGTCATGTCTGACGAAGTATAGCAGGCATAAGCCTCTTGCGCCTTCATCGATTGCAAGCCTGCTGCAAGCAGAAGCAAAGCAAAAAGTATAAGTTTCTTCATAGTTATATAAGTTTATGAGTTTATTAGTTTGTTAGTTAATAAGTTTTTAAGTTTGTTAGTTTTTGAGTCGATATCTTGGGATAGAGAACAAAAAAACGTGGACTTCATTCGTCTACGTTATTCGAGGTATCGCCAAACACCCAACATGCTATATCCGAGTAAAAGCCCACGCCAATCGACGTGAGCATCCGTACTTTTACTCTTGCATGTTAATCTAAATTTGGCGAATTTCGAATAACAAGATTCAAGCGGACGCTTCTTTATGTTATGTCTAAACTTTTATTTCATTGAAAATTGAATATTGAAAATAGAACATTATATGGTTATTTGTCGTTGTAGTGTCCGTAGGCTGTGAGGACGAGGACAACTACTTCTGTCTCGTGAATTTCATAGACAAGACGATGCTTCTTGGTGATGCGGCGGCTCCATTGACCAGCTCGTTCGCCAGTCAACTGTTCAGGCTTACCTGTGCCTGTACGAGGATGATGCATAACTTCCTGCAAGAGTCTTACAGCCTTTGCATGTGCTTTTGGCTCATCTCTTCTTAGCCATGCAAGTCCTTGCTTGGCTTCTTCAGTATAAACGATGTCGTACATATTACTTACAGGCTGTTTAACCAGTCCACCATTTCTTTCTCGTTTGAGAAACGGGTATATTCTCCGCGTTCGTACTGAGCCTTGGATTTATCCACCTTTGCGAAGAACTCCTCTTTGGTCATCAGAGTGGGGTCTTCCTTCTTTGCGGCAAGACGTTTCACGTACTTCAGAACCTTTGCCATCAGGGTCTCGTCATCAGCAATCACCCCCATAGCACGATATAGTTCGGCATTCAATTGTAATGCAGTCATAATCTTCTCATTTACTATTATTCTCGTTGCAAAGTTACGAATTTTAATTGATAATTGAAAATTGAAAGGTGAAAATTAGCAAGAAGAATGAAGTTTTTTTGTTTGCGAGAAAAATCAAAAACACTCATCACTCGTCAGGTTGGGCACTTAATACAAAGACTATCAATATGATACACCCTGATGAGTGCTTGATGACTCATCATATACTCATCAGGGGGTTACGTCCTTATTATCAATGACTTTGATGAGTGACGAGTGTTTTGCGAAAAGTTTTCAAAATACTCTGCACTCTACATCGATACCACTTAAGGCTTTGATATACAAAAGAATATGGCGGTGTAGAGTTGGTGTAGAGTGATGTAGAGCCTCTACACCCATGCCACGTGTTGAGAATCAGTTGATTATGATAGGTCGGTGTAGAGTGTAGAGTTCTTTGCGAAAAAAGTTTTGCCAAAATTCTTCCTCTAGGAGAGAAATCAAATGCTCCATGGAGTAAACGCAAATACTCCGTGGAGCATCGGCAAACACTCCACGTTATGATTGCAAACGTAACACGTTATGTTTGCAATTTAGCCACGTGAAGTTTGGAATTTAACTGTGCTTATTCTTCTGCTTCTTTTGGCAGGAAGAAGTGGAGCATCACGCAACCCACTATGGCACTTGCAATCGTGCCGCAAAGGATGCCGAGCTTGGCGTCGTTCAGGAGGTCGGCATGCTCGGCTGACGGATAGCTCAAGGCTGCCATGAACATGCTTACCGTGAAGCCGATTCCGCAAAGCATACATACGCCTGCAAAGGACTTCCAGTTGGCATTCTCTGGCATTTGCATGAGGCCAAGCTTGATGCCGATCCACGAGAAACTCAATACGCCACAGAACTTGCCAATCAGCAAGCCCAAGAAGACTGCAAGACCTACTCCCGAGAAGAGGCTCATCAGGCTCATGCCTGCGAGGTTCACGCCTGCATTTGCAAAGGCAAAAAGCGGGATGATGTGGTAGTTGACGGGCATTTTCAGCACGTCCTCCATATCTTGAAGCGGGCTGACGAGATGGTCGCTGGCAGACTCTACGCTCTTGAGCATGGCAATCTCTTCATCGGAGAGCACGACTGGCTTGTTGCGGTCTTCGGGTTTGACTTCCGTCTCGGGGAAGTGCTCTACCATGTGACGGATGCGTTCCAGATAGAACTTCGTGCCCCTCGGAACATTGGCTGGAATGCAGAAGGCAAGTATCACGCCTGCGATGGTGGCATGAATGCCGCTTCCAAGCATGAAGAACCACAGAATGAGACCCGTGTTGAGATAGAACGCCTTTGTGCGAATGCCTCGCCAATTACCGAGACAAAGTACCGCAACGGTAACTGCTGAAGCAAGCAAGTACCAGTAGTTCAAGTGCTCTGTATAACGGATTGCGATGACGATAATGCCTCCAAGGTCGTCGGCAACTGCGAGGGCTGCAAGGAATATCTTCAAACCTATCGGGCAACGTTTGCTGAAGATGCTCAGGCAACCCAGCGAGAACGCAATATCTGTTGCCATCGGTATCGCCATTCCTCGCTCCATAACGGGATTGTTGGGACATACGAGGAAGAAGACAATCACGGGAAGCAGCATGCCTCCACAAGCTCCGATGACTGGTGCAAGGGCTTTCTTCATGCTCGACAACTCTCCACAAAGCACTTCTCGCTTTATCTCAAGTCCGACCGTAAGGAAGAAGATGGCCATCAGGAAGTCGTTAATGAACTCTCCCAAAGGCATCGCATGTCCATTATGACTGAAGAAGTTAAAGCCGCCAATGCTAACGCCTACAGGCAGTTCCCAGAACTTTCGGTACAGGTCACCCCAAGGACTGTTGGCTATGATGAGTGCTGCTATTGTGGCTATGACCAGAAGTACGCTGCTGCTCACGTACTTACGAAGCATACTTATAAACGGATAATTATTCTCCATTTCTATTCTTTGTTAAATTCCTCTGCAAAGATACGAAATAATTCTTAATTCATAACTCTTAATTCTTATTTTCTTTGTATCTTTGCGTCGAAAAATAATCATTTGAACGATGAGACGAATCATAACATTCTTGGTACTCGTTTGTGCCATCTTCTGCTTGAAAGCAGCAGACAAGTTGACTTTGAACAACCTTACTGGTGGCGTTTATTCGCAGAGAAGCATCTCTGGCGTAACACCTTTGCTCGATGGCGAGAGCTACAGCCAACTTGCTCCTGGAGGCAAGCAGATCGTGCGCCACAGCTTCCGTACAGGCGAGCAAACGGAGGTGCTTTTCGATGTGGACAACATCAAGAACCGTGTCAAGATTAACCACATCGACGGCTATCAGATGAGTCCTGACGAGAAGAATATCCTTGTTCAGACCGAGACGAAGAGCATCTATCGCCATAGCAAGACGGCTGAGTATTATATATATAATGTAAAGAATCGCACGCTTGCTCACCTTAGCGAAGGCGGCCCGCAGGAGCAGCCTTTGTGGAGCAGGGACGGCACGATGGTGGCTTTTGTTCGCGAAGGCAATCTCTTCCTCGTCAAACTCCTGTTCAACAATAGCGAGAGCCAAATCACGAAGGACGGCGAGTTCAACAAGATTATCAACGGCAAGCCTGATTGGGTGAACGAAGAGGAGTTCTCGTTTGCCCGTGCTTTCGACTTTAATGCCGACAATACGATGATTGCCTGGATTCGATACGACGAATCGGAAGTGCCGATGTTCAGCTTCCCTTGGTACAAAGGCATGAGTCCTGTGAAGACGGAATACGCGCAGTATCCAGGCTCCTACAACTACAAATATCCCATCGCAGGTGCTCGCAACAGTACGGTTAGCGTGCATAGCTTCGACATCAAGAGTCGCGTTATCCGCCAGATGCAACTTCCCATCCCTTCAGACGGCTACATTCCTCGCATCTTCTTTACCGACGATGCAGAGAAGTTGCTTATTCTTACCCTCAATCGTCATCAAGACCAACTTGACATCTATCTGGCCAATCCTCGCAGTACAGAGTGCCGCGTTATCGTTCGCGAACAGGCTGAATGTTATGTGCCTGAAGAAAGCGTGACGAGCTTCAAAGTCATTCCTGGCGGATTTGTGCTAATGAGTGAACGAAGTGGATATAAGCACCTATATCTTTATGACTTAAACGGAACGCTTCGACGCCAGCTTACGAGTGGGGATTATGAGGTGAAGAACTTCTATGGCTACGATAGCAAGACGGGTACAACCTACTTTGCAAGCAATCAGGAGAGTCCCCTTCGCAAGAGCATCTACAGG
>JAFYYO010000415.1 GCA_017557475.1 Bacteroidaceae bacterium | reverse complement strand
GGGACGGAAGAGGTTCGAGATGCTTTGGCGAGCCAGGATGAGTCCTCTGTCGTGAAGCGTGACACCAATCGAAGAGGGTAGGGAGTCGATGATGACTACATCGGAAGGCACGTTATCAAGCTCCAGCCTGACTGTCATCTCGCGTTCGAGCGTCTCGTTGAGAGCTTGCAGGAGCCAGAAACCGAAGGAAACGGCAAGGAAGAAGCAAAAGATAAGCAGTTCGTGGCTTTTCTTCCCGAACAGCTTATCCTTCCATTGCTTGAAGTTTCGCCCAGCCTTCAACATTTCTTAATTAAGCAGTTACTTGCGGAGAGGCAAAGACGCTGCCTTTATCTACTGTGATGCAGATGCCGTTTGCAATCTCGACTTTGAGCGTGTTGGCTGCTTCGTCGATGTCCTTCACTGTTCCGTAGATGCCGCCAGCCGTAACGATTTGCGAGCCTTTGGTAATGCTGTTGCGGAAGTTCTGAATCTCTTTTTGCCTCTTCTGCTGCGGACGAATCATGAAGAACCACATAATGGCGAAGATGATCACCATCATAAAGAGGAACGACATACCGCCGCCTCCTTGAGCTTGAAGTAATTGAATCATATTGTGGACCCTCTCCCTAACCCTCTCCCGTTAGGGCGAGGGAACTGCTTCGCAGGGTCTTGGGCAGTTTATGTTATGGTTTATTATTTGTTTAAACGTGCCTCCCCATAGAGGGGGAGGTTAGGAAGGGGTCTCCTCTTTTACCAGTTTTCCTTCTTCTATCAGTTTCTTGGCGATGGCGTCGAGGGTTGCGTTGATGTACTTGTCGCTCTTGGGGGTACTGTACATCTTGGCGATATCGACGTATTCATTGATGCTGACGCTGATCGGGATGTTTGTGAAGGTCGTTATCTCCGCGAGTCCCAGCTGAAGTATGATGCGGTCCATGAGGGCTATGCGATTGAAGTCCCACTTGCGAGTCGTGGAGCTGATGAGCTCGCCAAAGTGTTCCTGACCTACGATGGCGCGATAGAGGAGCTTCGTAGCAAAGTCGCGATCGGTATCGCTCTTGAATTCGGGCATCAGCGGTTGAGCCGATGTGCTCGCTTCAGTAAAGCGATTGATGGTCTTCAGGACAAAGGTGTCGATGATTGCTTTGTCGTCGTTCCAATAGACGTTCGTGTCTTCCAGCAGGTCGGAGAGTTCCTCGTTGTTGCAGATGAGGTGACGATAGATGAGTCGCCACACTTCGCGATCTTCTTCGTAACTGGAGGTCTCACTAGCCATATAGTCCTTGTAGAAATCGCTTTCCTCTACCTTATTATATAGATTACGCACGAAGGTTTCGTGGTCGGCCCAGCTAAGCGCTTGCTCATCGCAGTAGTCGCGAAGCTGACGATTCGATTCGAGTTGGATGATGAAACGGTTGTCTACAAACTTATGGCTCCAGATGATTCCGTCTTTCAGTTTCTTGCTGCGGTTCTCGTGTACTTCCAGCATGCGGACCGACATTCGACTGACCTCCACCATCAGAAGAAGAAGATAGTTATAGAGGTCGTATGCTTTGTCCAGGCTCAGCAGAAGTTCCTTCTCGGCCACATCCGGGTTGTGAGTTCCTTTCTGCAGATAAGAGTAGAGCACCTGCACAAGCTTAATGCGTATCAATTCTCGGTTTATCATAGAGCGCTTTTGTATTTCACGCTGCAAAAGTACAAAAAAAATCACAATTCATGGTTCATTATTCATAATTATTTTGTACTTTTGTCAAGCAAAAGCACTTGAAGCACTTATGGAAACAGAAAAAAAGCAAACAGAGGGGTTTGATGCCGAGATCCTTTTCTCGCGGACAGTTAAGGCGGGACAGCGTATTTATTACATCGATGTGAAGCGAAACAGGAAGGAAGAATTGTATCTCAGCATTACTGAGAGCAAGAAGATGCTGAGCGGACCTCAGGATATGCCGCAGGTCAGCTACGAGAAGCACAAAATCTTCCTTTTCCGCGAGGACTTCGGAAAGTTTGAGGAAGCCCTTCGCGACGCTTTCACCTTCGTGAGCAACGAAGGCGGAGAAGTTCCTGAAAGACAGCAAGATGGTGACCCTATCAAGCTGGATATGGACTTCTGAAAGGTTAAGGCTGAAAACGACGCGTGTACTTATTGCAAACATAACGTGTAATGTTTGCGATCATAACGTGTAGTGTTGGCAATCATAACGTGGAGTGTTTTGAAACTAGGCACGCCTAATTCGAAAACTAGGCGTGTCTAATTGGCAAACTAGGCGTGGCTAGTTTAGAATTCTTTTCTTTTTCGTCGATTTAGCAGACTTTTCGCGGCTTTCGTTTCCTTATTAAATATAAAATGTGTATCTTTGTCGCCCGAAACGAATACGCAGGTACGCAAGATGAAGGTCGCCGTCGTAAAATACAATGCAGGCAATATCTTTTCCGTCGTCCACGCTTTGAAGCGAATGGGCGTAGAACCCTTATTGACCGATTCGCCCAAGGAGCTTCGCAGCGCTGACCGTGTCATCTTCCCAGGTCAAGGTGAAGCCAGCAACGCGATGAACTACCTTCGCGAACGGAGATTGGACGAGGTGATTACCTCCCTGACTCAGCCCGTTTTGGGCATCTGCATCGGTCAGCAACTCCTGTGCCGTCATTCGGAAGAAGGCGATACAGATTGCTTGGGCATCTTCGACGCAGAGGTGAAGCGATTCATCCCTCAAAAACACGAGGACAAGATTCCGCATATGGGCTGGAATTCAATACATAAAAACGGTATTCCAGATTCAAGGTTCTCCATATTGGAAGGCTTGGACGGGGAGTTTGTCTACTTCGTTCACAGCTTCTATGTGCCTGTGTGTGAGAATACTGCAGCCGTGACCGAGTACATACACCCGTTCAGTGCGGCTATGCAGAAAGACAACTTCTTCGCCACGCAGTTCCATCCTGAGAAGAGTGGGGCAGTAGGGCAACAGATAATAAAGAACTTCCTTGAGCTATGATAGAGTTAATTCCAGCAATAGACATTATCGAAGGCAAGTGCGTAAGGCTTACGAAAGGCGACTACGACACGAAGAAGGTCTACGGAGACCCACTCGAAATGGCTCAGCAGTTTGAGGATTTGGGCATGCGTCGCCTTCATGTCGTGGACTTGGATGGCGCTAAGAGTCAGCATGTTGTCAACCTGGCAGCCCTTCGAGCCATCACAACTCAAACAGGACTTATCGTCGACTTTGGCGGAGGCGTGAAGAGCGATGACGACCTCGAAAAGGCTTATGAGGCTGGAGCAGAGCTTGTGACGGTTGGAAGTATTGCCGTGACTGAGCCTGAACGCTATCTTCGTTGGCTCGAGAAATATGGGCCTGAGCGTCTCATTCTGGGTGCAGATGTGAGGAACGGAATGGTCTCCATCAACGGATGGAAAGAGGATTCTGACGTCAAGCTTGAGGATTTCCTCGAACTCTACATACAAGAAGGTACGAAGAACGTGCTTTGCACGGAAATAAGTAAAGACGGCACGCTCGAAGGACCCGCGATTGAGCTCTACAAGAGCATCATGAAGCGCTATCCGCTCTGCCATCTGATTGCAAGCGGAGGCGTGGGAAGTACGGAAGATATCCTCGCTCTCGAACATGCAGGAATACCCGCAGTCGTCTTCGGCAAAGCCTTTTACGAAGGGAGAATTGACTTAAAAGGACTAATGAACTGAAGTGTTAGCAAAGCGAATCATACCTTGCCTCGATGTCAAAGACGGCCAGACCGTCAAGGGCACGAACTTCCTGCAACTCCGACAGGCAGGCGATCCTGTGGAACTTGGCAAGATTTACAGCCAACAAGGAGCTGACGAACTTGTCTTCCTCGACATTACCGCCAGCCACGAAGGCCGCAAAACCTTCACGGATATGGTGCAGAAAGTGGCTGCCAAGATTGACATCCCATTTACAGTTGGCGGTGGTATCAGCGAATTGGCCGATGTGGAGCGAATGCTTTCGGCTGGTGCGGACAAGATCAGCATCAATAGTGCTGCTCTTCGCAGACCTGAACTAATCGACGAAATCGTCAGTCACTTTGGCAGTCAGGTCTGCGTGGTCGCCATCGATGCACAGGAGAAAGACGGGGCCTGGACTTGCTTCCTCAACGGAGGACGCATCCCAACCGACCGAAACCTCTTCGAGTGGGCAAAGGAAGTCAATGATAGAGGTGCAGGAGAAATCCTGTTTACCAGCATGAATCATGATGGAGTGAAGCAAGGTTTTGCCTGCGAAGCACTCGCTCGTCTCGCTTCAGAACTGACCATTCCCGTCATCGCAAGTGGCGGAGCAGGCAAGATGGAGGACTTCCGCGACGTCTTTGCCAAGGGACATGCCGATGCCGCTCTGGCTGCAAGCGTGTTCCATTTCGGGCAAATCAGCATCCCAGAATTGAAAGAATACCTAAGGAAAGAGAACATAAACGTAAGAATATAATGAAGATAGATTTCGACAAGTGTGGCGGCTTAGTGCCTGCTATCATTCAAGATGCCACAACAAAAACGGTGCTTATGCTCGGCTATATGAACGAGGAAGCACTCAAAAAGACTCAGGAAACTGGGCTTGTGACTTTCTTTAGCCGTTCCCGCCAATGCCTTTGGACAAAGGGCGAGACAAGTGGCAACTACCTTCATCTAGTCGATATCAAAGTCGATTGCGACAACGATACCTTGCTCATTAAGGCCAATCCCGACGGTCCGACCTGCCACACAGGCACCGATACTTGCTGGGGAGAAGAGAATCGTCCCAATCCGCTCCTCTTCTTGTCCGAGCTCAACGACTTCATCGAGAAGCGTCACGAAGAGATGCCTGAAGGGAGTTACACCACATCGCTCTTCAAAGACGGCTTAAATCGTATGGCACAGAAAGTAGGAGAGGAAGCTCTGGAACTCGTCATCGAAGCAACAAACGGTACGAACGACCGACTCATCTACGAGGGCTCCGACATGCTCTATCATCTCATCGTACTCCTCACCAGCAAAGGCCTTCGCATCGAAGATATGGCGAAGGAACTTATTGAACGTCACAATCCAGGTTGGAAGAAACACTAAACCTCATCGAATATGATTCTCAATTATAAAGATGTCGATATCTATCAGGACGAGCATCTTGTCCTCGAGAAAGTGAACTTCTCGGTGAAAGAAGGCGAAATGGTCTATCTGACAGGTCCTGTAGGC
>JAFYYO010000414.1 GCA_017557475.1 Bacteroidaceae bacterium | reverse complement strand
TAAGTAAGTGAGCAAATTTAGTTTACACATAATAGAGTTCTCTATTTTCCGTTCTATAATATATAGGAGTAGAAATTATGAGAACCATCAAACAACTTTCCCTCACCGACGCGGAACGTCGGGAGTTAGAATACGGCTTCCGGCACGGCGAGAAGCATTGTTTCCGTATGCGCTGCCGTGCAGTACTTCTCAAGAGCGACGGTCTGTCAGCAGCCAAGGTCGGCGAGCAGACAGAAATGGAAGCCCACACGGTATTGTCGTGGGTGCATCGGTTCGAGACAGAAGGCATAAAGGGCTTGGAGACTCGTCCTGGCCGTGGACGCAAGCCCATCATGGATTGCTCGGACGAGGAGGCCGTCCGTCGTGCCATCGAAGAGGACCGGCAGAGCGTGAGCAAGGCCAAGGCAGCTTGGGAGCAGGCAACGGGCAAGGAAGCGAGCGAATCGACCTTCAAGCGTTTTTTATCAGCATTGGTGCAAGATATAAGCGTATAAGAAAACGCCCAAGGGGAGTCCCCTCGCCGCAGCTCTACGAATATAAGGTCGAGAAGCTGCAAGAACTTGAAAGCCAGTCCCAAAAAGGTCTCATAGAGCTTTATTATGCTGATGAGAGTCATACCTGTACAGAAGGATATGTTCCATACGGCTGGCAGTTTGATAAAGAGAATGTTTACGTTCCATCCCAGAGAATTGCAAGGCTCAATATCTTCGGTATGATTACACGGAGCAACAAATATGAGGGTTTCACAACCACAGAGAGAATGACAGCTGACAAGATAGTATCTTTCATTGACGACTTCTCCTTCCGTATACGTAAGAAGACCGTCATTGTGCTCGACAACGCTACGGTGCATCGCAATAGATGGATTAAGCAACTTAGGCCTATCTTGGAAAAGAGGGGACTCTATCTCTTCTTCCTGCCTCCATATTCCCCACATCTGAATATTGCGGAAACGCTTTGGAGAGTGCTGAAGGGCAAATGGATCAGACCACAAGACTACGCTAGTACGGACAGCCTCTTCTATGCTACCAACAGAGCGTTGGCAGATATCGGAAAGGGATTGTCTATTCAGTACTTGCATCATGTAGCTTAATTTTGATTACCTACTTAATATAGTTCAAGATTGTGAAGTTTTATCGTTGGATATATTTCTTGCCGTTGACGATATATACGCCCTTGGGAAGATTTGTCATTCGTAATTCGTCATTAGTCATTCTCACTGGGCGTCCACTCAGGTCATACACTGCGTCAGCCCATTCTCCATTCTCCATTGTCCATTCTCCATTCTCTTCAATTTCCTCAACTCCAGTCAGGTCACCGAACAGCACACGGATGGTGTCGGTGGTTTGAGTGCCATTGCCGCTCTTTGTGGAACGGATGTAGAATCTCCATTCGCCATCCACGTTGGGGCGTCCGCTGAGGGTCATGTTGCAGAGCTTAGAGTCTTTTGTAAAGGTGAAGTTCTCAGGAAGCTGATTGATGGTCTCACCACCAGGCAGCACCACCTTATATATCTCTGCACCTGTGCAGTTGTTATAGTGGAAGGTTATAGGCAATAGGTCTTCGCCAGCTTCCAGACGCTGCTCCTTGAGGCTCTCGTCCTCGTAGGTGAAGCGAGCCGCTGTAGCATCGGGCAGATAGTAACCGAGGTGAGGAGGCTGGTTGTAGCCCACGTTCTGCCAGGAGATACCTAGGCGATAGACGTGGTCGGTGAGCAGACACGGCACACGTGCCTCGGTTGGCAATGCAGTAGAGAAGATGTTCAATGTCTGCTTGTCGTTTCCATTATAGTAGATGATTTCCTCGCGCCAGTCACCGAAGATGTCGGCCTGCAGACAGGGACTGGTCTTGGTGCCGTTGCAGGAGAGGCTGTAACCGTTCTCGAAGATTCGCTTGCCATCGACGATAAGTCCGCCCCCATTGTATTTCTCAAGGTATGGCTGGTTGTGACCACCACCCTTATCGTTGACGATCTCGTCATAGACATCGCCGTCCCAGTAGATGCGGAAGTTCTGTGCGCTGGCACCACCTACGATACCGCCAGTGGCTGCATTGTACATATTGTAGTCACCGAAGTAGCAGAATTCATAGCCT
>JAFYYO010000413.1 GCA_017557475.1 Bacteroidaceae bacterium | reverse complement strand
TATAGAGGGTTATTGTCCTTAATTATATTAATTGGAACAACTGGAACAATTGGAACAACTGGAACGCCCAGCCTTTATTACTCACTCATTCTCCTCTACAAGGCCTACCACCATCATCAGTTCCTCGGCAGCCTCGCGGCAGAAGTCCTTGAAGGTGTAGAATCTCGTGTAGTGAGGCTGGCGGAAGTTCAGGTAGAGCAGCCCGTCGTCCCTGCGGTGCACGTTGAAGTTGGCTGCCGCTTGTTTTTATGATTTTTTTACTCTCAGGATTTGCATAAATGGAAAATTCTTCGTACTTTTGTACCCGAAATATGAATAACCAAACCAAAGGTTTGAGAAATACTAACTAAATCCAAATGGAAGATCAAGAAAGAATAATCAAAGTTGACATTGGGCGCGAGATGAAGAAGAGCTACATAGACTACTCTATGTCGGTCATCGTTGCTCGTGCCCTGCCTGATGTGAGAGACGGTTTCAAGCCGGTTCACCGCCGCATCCTCTACGGTATGCGTGAGCTGCGCAATTTCCACAGTAGTCCTTATAAGAAGTGCGCCCGTATCGTGGGTGAGGTGCTGGGTAAGTACCATCCTCACGGCGACAGCTCGGTCTATATGGCCCTGGTTCGTATGGCTCAGGAGTGGGCTATGCGCTACACGCTGGTTGACGGTCAGGGCAACTTCGGTAGCGTGGATGGTGACTCTCCAGCCGCCATGCGTTATACGGAGGCTCGTCTGAGCCTGATGGGCGAGGCTATGATGGACGACTTGGAGAAGGAAACCGTCGATATGACAAACAACTTCGACGATACGCTCCAAGAACCAACCGTCATGCCTACGAAGATTCCCAACTTGCTCGTGAACGGAGCTACGGGTATTGCAGTAGGTATGGCTACGAATATTCCTACTCACAACCTGAGCGAGGTGATTGACGCCTGCGTGGCTTTCGTGGACGACAACAACCTGGAGGTGGAGGATTTGATGCAGTATGTGAAGGGTCCCGACTTCCCGACTGGTGCCTACATCATGGGCATGCAGGGCATCCGCGACGCTTACGAGACAGGCCGTGGCCGCATCATCATCCGTGCAAAGGCTGAGATTGAGAATGGCGATACGCACGACAAGATTATCGTCAGCGAGATTCCATACGGCGTCAACAAGCAGCAGCTCATCGAGTACATCGCTCAGCTGGTTGGCGACAAGAAGATTGAGGGCATCAGCAATGTGAACGACGAGAGCGACTCGGAAGGTATGCGTATCGTAGTTGACCTGAAGCGTGACGCAAACGCAAGAGTCGTCCTGAACAAGCTCTTCAAGATGACGCCTCTGCAGACCAGCTTCAGCGTGAACAGCATTGCTCTGGTGAAGGGACGTCCGCAGCTCCTCACACTCAAGGACTTCATCAGCAACTTCGTAGCTCATCGCCACGATGTCACCATCCGCCGCACCAAGTACGACCTGCGCAAGGCAGAGGAGAGGGCTCACGTCCTGAAGGGTCTCATCATCGCCAGCGACAACATCAACGAGGTGGTGGAAATCATCAAGAAGAGCAAGACGCCTCAGGATGCTCAGCGCGCTTTGGAGGCTCGTTTCGCCCTCGATGAGATTCAGAGTAAGGCCATCGTGGAGATGCGTCTCGGCCAGCTCACAGGCCTCAATCAGGAGAAGCTGCATGCCGAGTACGACGACCTGATGGAGAAGATTAAGTACTACAATCAGATCCTGACGGACGACGAGCTTTGCCGCAAGGTGATGAAGGACGACCTGCTGGAAATCAAGGAACAATACGGCGATGCCCGCAGAACAGAGATCTTGCCGAGCGCTGAGGAGTTCAACGCAGAAGACTTCTATGCCGACGACGAAGTGGTCATCACTATGAGTCACATGGGCTACATCAAGCGCATTCCTCTGGACGAGTTCAAGGCGCAAGGTCGTGGCGGCATCGGCGTGAAGGCAAGTTCCACTCGCGACAACGACTTCATCGAGAAGATTTATCCCGCCACTATGCACAACACCATGCTCTTCTTCACGGATCGTGGCCGTTGCTACTGGCTGAAGGTTTACGACATTCCCGACGGCAACAAGCAAGGCAAGGGCAGGGCTATTCAGAATATGCTCATGATTGAACCTGGCGACGCAGTTCGCGCTTGCCTCTGCATCCGCAAGCTGGGCGACCCAGACTTCTGCAAGAGCCACTACGTAGTCTTCTGCACCAAGAACGGTATCATCAAGAAGACCGAGCTGACCAACTACAGCCGCGTTCGCTCGAATGGTGTGAACGCCATCAACATTCGCGAAGACGACCAAGTGATTAACGTAGAACTCACAAACGGTAAGAACGAAATCATCATCGCAAGCTCAGCAGGTCTGGCAGTCCGCTTCGACGAAGAAAAGGTTCGCTCGATGGGCCGCACGGCAACTGGTGTGCACGGCATAGACCTTGGGCAGGAAAAGAACCCAGAGAATCATGTTGTGGGCATGTGCGTCATCAACGATGTGGAGACGGAGACCATCATGGCGCTCAGCGCAAACGGCTTCGGCAAGCGCACAGATGTGGAAGCTTATCGCAAGACCAACCGCGCTGCGAAGGGCGTTAAGACCCTCGATGTCACAGAGAAGACAGGCGAACTGGTGGCCATTACCGTTGTGAAGGACGAAGACGACCTGATGATTATCAACAAGAGCGGTACAACCATCCGCATTCATGCTGATAAGATTACAGAAACGAAGGGCCGCGCAACTCAAGGCACAAAGGTGATCGACATCAAGAAGCGCAACGACGTGATCAGCCACCTGAGTGTCGTTCCTCGTGCCGAAGACGAAGCAACGCTCGACGAAAGTCAACCCGAAGTTCAGGAAGGCGATGCTCCTGCCGAAGAGACTGAAACAAAAAGTGAACAATAATTGAAGTTTCATTCATTATAAATTAAAAGAAACATGAAAAAGATTATGCTTTCGATGGCGCTGCTCCTCAGTGTCGGTACCATCATGGGACAAGTAGTAGATAAGGCAGCTCTTAAGGTCTTGCAAAAAGAAGCAAAGGCACAAATGGCCGAAGCTCAGAAGATAAACGAAGCCATCACAGCCAAGATCAACGAGAAGAAAGCTTCGGAAGACGAAATCATGACCGAATGCAAGAAAGGTCAGGCTCTCATCCGCAAGGCTCTTAAAGGCGGCGGGATTGCTGAAAACAAGTTGGGAGAAGCCTACAAGCTTAGTGCTGACTTCGCACTCTATCCCCATAATGTTTTGCTGAATCATGCAGTCAATAAGGTGCCTTTCGATACGGCTTTCTTCTATACGAACCTCAAAAACATGACTGATGCTCTGCAAGGAGAAATCAAGAACACAAAGGTTACGAAGGGCGAAACCGGAAACGAGAACTACATCAAAGGTAAAATCTTCAACCTGGCTCAATGTGGCGACTACTACATCTATGCAGCTCAGTTCAACAGTGAGATGGGTAAGTTCGATAAGGCTCTCGAGAGCTTCGAAACCGCAATGAACTACACCAAGATTTATCCCGAAGTGGCAGACAAGGCTCAGCTCCGCATTTCTAACGAGCAGATTGCTTACTATGCTTTCCACACCGCTCACGAAGGTAAGCTTTATGATAAGATGGATGCTCTCTACGACCAAGCCGTTCAGTTTGCAGAAGGTGCTCTCGGCACAAAGCAAGTAAGGGCCTCTTCGTTCCTCGAGCGTGGTGACTCTACCGCTTGGGCAAATTATGTTCGCGACCTGACTCTCGGAGCACCAAAGGAGAATGAGGACTTCATCCAGATGCTCATCGGCTACTACCTCAAGAAGGATAAGGAAGCAGGCCCTGAAAGCAACCTCATGATGCCTTATGTGGACGAATTGCTCGCGAAAGATCCCAACATCCTGATTGCTCAGTACGGTAAGGCTTATAAGTACTTCGAGAGCGAGAAGTATGATGATGCATTCGAAGCTTACAAGAAGTGCACGGAAATCAAGGACGATTACTACGACGCTTGGTATCAGTGCGGACTTTGCAAGTATCGTAAAGCGCTTGCCCTGAATGCAACCATAAGCTCAATCAAGAACCAGACAGAAGCAAAGAAAGCACTCGAGAAGACAAAGGCCCTCTTCGGTGAGGCAATCCCATTCTTCGAGAAAGCTCGTGAGTGTGCTCCCGATGAACCTATGAAGTGGGCATTCGAGCTTCGTCAGTGCTACTCCGTAACCGGTCAGGCCGCAAAGGCAGCCGAGATGGACAAGTTGATGTAGTTTAGAGTTCCATGTTC
>JAFYYO010000412.1 GCA_017557475.1 Bacteroidaceae bacterium | reverse complement strand
GCTGGAGGTCAGCAAGAAAGCTATCTTGCCCAACAAAGAGAGCTGGGCAGGAAAGAGGTCGCCGCAGCCTCGAAACAGAAAGTTACTATTCCCAAGTGGATGCTCACACAGATGGGATTTGAAAAGATAGCGGATGCTACCGACCAACAGTTGACAACAGCTGTGAAATGGGCAAAAGCAAATGCCGCCAATTATCGCAGAGCGGTCAATGAAGCACTGGACAAGGGAGAGAGGACGGTTAAGGCAGCAGGAAAGACTTCCATGATATCTGTCTCTGAAGCAACCATAAGAGCCATGCAGTACGAAGCATTTGCCAAGGCTATTGATAACGAGCAGAAAAACCGTAAGGAACAGGAGCAACAATCCATATCATATTCTACGATTGCAGAAGCCGACGAGCATCCGAATGCGACAATGGCGGTAAGCGAAAAACCACAAGAACGCCTTGATGCGGACAATTCCGTTAATACACAGACCCAATCGGCACCAACTCAATTGATGCAACCCTCTACGGGCAATTACTGTGGTTGGAATAATCTTCTGGATTCGCTTGGACTGACAGGCTCCAGTGACACCTTCAGGCATCTTGGCGTTACTTTAGCCACTTTGCCGGATATGTTGTTGGGAGTATTCACAGGACGTACCAAGTCCTTGGGCTTGAACAAGAGTACGATGATGCCCTTGGCGGCACTCATTGGTGGCTCTTTTATCAGGAATCCCTTACTGAAGATACCATTGATGCTTTATGGTGGTGCAAACCTCGTTAATAAGGTCGGTCAGGAAGCCCTCTCGGAGTATCGCCAGGAAAGACCACAACCGCAGAGCATCCGCTATAGGCAATATGCTGATGAAGAACTGGATTCACGAATAAGCAATCCCCATGTCGAGGGCAATGTGCTGATTGTCGATATTGACCATGTGCCTCGCATCGTTACTATGCCTCCGACATTGGCAGATGCCTATCAGTCAGGAGCCATACCCTTGAACACCCTTGCTAACCATATCCTTGCCAAGACTGACCAGATGCAGCAGTCAAGCCATATAGGACAACAAGCCCAAGATGTGGCAAAACAATACGAACAAGGCCAGGAACGCGAGCAGATCAGAGGAATTCGATAGCGAACCAAATCATATTTTTTTTCCAACCATTAAATGTTACGATAATTATGGAAGAAGAAGCAATTCAGAAAAAGACTGGTACAGAACGCCAAGCAGCGTTTCTCGTAACGGCACTTGAACGTGCCAGCCAGCAGAATGGTGTCCTCTTGAACGGCACCAAGAAGCAAACTCCACGATTCTTTGACAAAGGACTTCGTGTGAATCCCGTCAACGCACTCATTATGGCTATTCACAGCGATTTGGGCGGCTTTAAGACGAACAGTTATGTGCTGTTTAATGACACGAAGAACCGTGGCGAAGCCGTCCGAAAGGGCGAGAAGGGTGTCCCGTTCCTCTGGACGAACACCAGTGAGTATGTCAACAAGGAGAATCCTGATGACAAAATCAGTCGTGAGTCATTCAAGGCACTCTCAGAGTCAGACCAGGCTCGTTACAAGCCAAGTCCAAAGGAGGATGTCTATGTCTTATTTAACATCGACCAGACTACGATGGCCAATGTCCATAAGGAAGATTATGACAAGCAGGTGCAACTTTATGGTGGGACTGCAGATGCTCAGGAAGCCTCTTATATGGACAAGGATGACAAGGCTAAACGTATCAGTGTTAATCAGTTCATTTTGAACATGCGCGACAACCTTGTACCCATCCGCAAAGATGCCACAGGCATTGCCCATTATGATGGTCAGCGTGACACCGTATATATCCCTGCTCAGAAAGGATTCCCTACATACGCCGATTACGTGCAAGAGGTGGCAAGGCAGGTTGCCCAT
>JAFYYO010000050.1 GCA_017557475.1 Bacteroidaceae bacterium | reverse complement strand
TTGACGTACTGGGATACAATCAAAGTGTTCTTGACGTTGAGAGTACCATCCCTCCAACCGCAGACACCACCGAAGGAATTTGCATTCTCGCCGTAGAAGGTACAGTTGACGAGACAGTTGTTGTAAGTAGAAGTACCGTTGTTTACACCCGAAATGCCACCAGTTGTAGCATCGCCGACAATGTCATTGTACAGCGCAACAGCAATCTCGCAGTTCTCGACTGTAGCGCTACTGGTCCAGCCAGTAAGGCCGCCCATGCGCTGACCGTCGCCGTGGTATTCACCCGTCAGTTTCAGGTTCTTGACAGTGGCTCCATTCAACTCATAGAACAAAGCGCAGCGACGTCCACCATAGAAGCTGATGTAGACGTTCTCGAGTGCATGGTTCTGACCATCAAGTATACCTTTATAGATAGTACCGCTGTCGCTTGTACCAGTGCTAGTGTTGCCGAAGGGCTGCATGCCAATGCCAGTCATGTCGATGTCGTTCACGAGCTTAGCCTTGATGGATGGATCCATGCCGATGACAAGAGCACGATATGCAACAAACTGCTTTGGATTGGAAATGAGATAGTAGCCTGCTTCGTCCTGCTTAGGCATAATGGTGGAAAGAACCTCTCCTAAAACTTCTCCCAAACCTGTGGCAGGATCGAGAGCCTCCTCAGTGCTGAAGCTACCGTCGCGGAAAGCATTGTTCATTGCAACGCAGGCATCATAGAGAGCATCTGCCTCAGCGCTGCTGAATACAGTTTCGTCTGTCTCGTACCACTCGCCGTTTTCGTCCTTCTCAACCAATGGCAGATTTCCTGCTTCAAGATATTCAAGCTTTGCTGCCAAATTGTAGAGATCGATGTAAGCACGCTTGCCATCGTAAACCTTCTGGAAGAGGTCTGAGAATCTTTCTGCAAGTGCAACCTTTGCCTCAACTGTTTCTGCGCCATCTATTGCATCAATGGCTTCCTGGAGAGCGTCTTTCAGTTCAACAGGGAAGTTCGGGCTTGCGGCAGGTCCTTTCTCGTCAACGACATCCGGATTACATTCATAATCGATAATAGTCTGGGCACGGGCACTCATGTTCTCGAGAACCAGGTCGAGAGCCTCGCCAGCATCTTCTCCATAATAGATTACCTTGAGGGGACCCCAGCCTGTCCAGTCGTTGCCGTACTTCGTGCCTTGGCTCTTGATGCCAATGGTGAGGTTACCGTCCTCGCCTACCTTTGCAATGGTGTATGCCTTGTAACGATCTACGTTTGCAGCAGCTGCCATTCCATAAGGACCATGAACAGCATAGCCCAGAAGACTTGCACCAACTGCTGAAGCCTCGTCCTCGTCCAAAGAGAAGAAGTCATCATAAACAGGAAGAACGCTGTCGAGCGCACCTTTACCATGCAGGTTACAATTCACCTGATCGATGGTGTCGCCTACGGCAATGTAATCCTCAATAACAGCGGAGAAGTAGTTGAAGATGCCGTTAGCATATATACCAGAAGCATAGTTGGTGCTGTAGCGGTCGTTGCTGGGACGGAAAGCTCCACTCACACCTACAAGGTAGTAGCCGGGCTTCATGCCTTCTACGGTCTGATACATATTACCTGTCCTGTTCCAAGCCTCAACGCCTACAACAGTAGCACCTTGTGTCTGAGTGCTTGCAACCTCACCGAAGGCATTGCACCAAGCACCAGTCCAGTGCTCTGTGTTCTTCTGGGCGAAGTCACCATTAGGAATCAACTTGCTGACATCGGTGCCAGGCTTGTAATCCTCAGCAATGGCATCCTGCAGCCACTGGTCAATGCGAGCAATCTCTGCCTGGATCTCCTCGGCTGTAGCAGTGTGGTTCTCGATGATGTACCCATATGTGCCAAGAGGATTGTTCTCGTCTGGTTCGTCTGCAACGTCTTCAGAGAGATAGTACTCGAGAGCATTACGCAGAGAGCCTTCGAAGGTCTTGTCGTTCTCAAGGAAAGCCAGCACCTCAGCGCACTTGTCAATGTAAGACTGATAAACAGCAGCATTTGCAGCAACATCAGCCTTCACAGTCTCGAGATTTTCATATACTTCGGCAAAGTCAGCAATAGTTGTAGCCTCTGTCAGAGCATCAACAATAGACTTCCATTCGTCAAGGAGATCCTGAGTGGCAATGATTTCTTCATTTGTCTTTTCTTCCTCGTAAGCCTGAATGACAGGAGCGATGGTCTCTATGTCGGCATCTGTAAGAGCAGAGAAGTACTGCTCAGCACCGTAGATGACTGTGCCATGAGTTGGGATTGGGAAAGGATTCTCGTCTTCTTCGAGAGTCTGATACCATGCAGGATTGAGGAACTGCTTGCCGTTTGCCTTCCAAGCAAGAGCACCAGATGCAATCTCTGCAGCAGGAATGAAGGTCACATCCTCAGGATTGTTATCATAACCTGTCTCCTGAACGCCAGAGCCTTCAAGGGCATAGCAGTTCTTGATGACCACAGTGTTATAGTTCGGGTGACGTGCCCAACTGCGAGCTGGATCGGGATATGAATCTATCGTACCTAAAGCGAAGCTGTTGGTGACTTCTGCATACTGACCAAGCCAGCCGGAGAACAAGCCATTCTCTGTATGGGTATCATTGAGAACATGGATGTCGCCAATGAAGCCGCAATTGTTAATAGTCATATGGCAAGCAGACCCCATAGCACAACCGAAGAGGCCTGAACAGTTCGTGCCACCATCAACTGTTGCGTCGCCCATGTTCAGGACACCGGAGATTGTGATATGGCCTGCCCAATTGGCTGCCATACCAACAACACCTGTGTAGCCCTGACCAAGGATATAGCTATTGTCAAGCACGACATTCTTAACAAATACACCTTCTGCTGCACGAGCATCATCTGCGCTAAGGCCGCCCAAAGTGTTATCGGGCTGGCTGCTCATGACACCGATGAGGCCTGCGCCTCTGCATCCTGGCAGATTGATGTGGAGGTTGCTGATAGTGTGATACTGGCCGTCGAAGTTGCCATAGAAGGGAGCTGCCTCGGTACCGATTTGTGGATAATGGCGATCAGGATAGGTTGCGTTGTATTGCTCCATATCGATGTCTGCAGTAAGTTTTGCGCTGACATCCAGATGAGTTGCTGCCCAGTTAGCCCACCACATGAGCTGTGCGGGAGTACCAATCTCGTACCAGCCTTCCACAGTAGTCATATAGTCTTCTTGCATCTGACCGCAAATGGTACAGAAGCCTTCATCGAATTGGTGGCTAGGAACAACGGCACTATAAGTATTGGTATATGTCACGTCGCCTATAGGCTTGCCGTCGCAACCATAATCTGCAGCAGAGGTATAAACGAGAGCGCCTTCCTTAGCGATAGGCATTGGCATTGGGTCTGTACCTATCAACTGATAGAAGCGTTCCACACCTTCTTGCTTGCCGTTCAAGAAATAAGCAAGCTCACCGTTCGCCACACCAGCTTCATTCTCATAGAGGGTGTATAGGCCCGTGTCGCCTCCTTCATTATAATTATGAAGACTATAGACGTTTGTGCTACGAACATTGCCTTGGTTACGAGAGATGGTCTGCGTGTCGCCGCTGAAGTTGTTGAGGTTTCCGAGGAAGGCACAGTTGTTAAAGTAGTTTCCTCCGTTTGCCCAACCGCAAAGACCTGCTACGGCTTCCGAGCCTTCCACACCGTTGATGTCGCCGGCGTAGATGCAGTTGTCGAAGGTGGCGTTCTTGCCGCCGCAGTTGATGAGGCCGCCGTGGGAGCAGTCGCCGGTGTGGGTGGTATTGATGGTGACGTCGGAGAAGACGTTGCGCACCTTATGGTTGTCGCCGTAGATGCGTCCGCAGATAGAGCCACCGTTGCGTGCGCTTGTGCTGATCGTGCCATGCATGATGACGTCCTCGAAGACGGCGCCTGCGCCGGTGGAGAGGTACCATTTTGGGAAGAAGGCTGCATAGTCTTCGGTGATGTCCACCATCTCGATGGTGAGCGTGTGTCCCTGTCCGTGGAAACTGCTCTCTATCCAGTCGTTGCTGTTGAAGATGAGCTGTCCGGGTTCGGGCTTGCACTCGACATCGTCCGTCAGCTTTATGTTGAACTTGAAGCCGTTGTGGAAGCGGTTCCATGTCTCAATCACAAAGAGGTCTGCGCCGTCGCTGACAAGGAACGAGCGGTCGAGGGGGTCATACTTGTCGGGGTCGTTGAGGTCGAAGTAGTTCCAGTTGAACTCGCCGCAGGTGGTGCAGACGCCGTACTTATCGTAAGTGTGCGGTGTTGCCGTCACGCTGCCACTATTAGAATAGGTTACTTCGCCTGTAGCCTTGCCCTGACAGTCAGTAGTTGCGGAAGCATAGACCTGACCTGATGGGCCGCAGAAGACGGCGGGCACGGGATAATTGTCTGGACCGATGACCTGCTTCCAACGGATTTGGCTCTGGTCGCTGTTCAGCTGATAGCAAATCTTGCCGCTTGCCAGTTCTTCAGCCGTCACAACGGTCGTTCCCTTGTTGAGGAGGCCGAAGTCGTTAGTGACGTAGTTGTTGACGCTGGCGCCAGAAGGACGGTTGGTGTAGCTGTTCGCATTGTACGTCTCGAGGTCAACGATAGCCAGGTTGTCGTCGTTACGGACGAGGCCTGCGCTCTTGCCGTCGGACATGTCGAAGTTGCCTTGGTTGAGAACAAGATTGTTTGCGAAGTGAGTACGCTGTGCGTCAGACCATGCAGCGATGCCACCGAACTTGTGCGAGTCAGGGGCGTTGATGTCGATCTGTGCGAGGCAGTTCTCAATGACAGAGCACTTGTTACACTGGCCGGCAATGGCGGCTGCACTGGCATCAGGCAATGTGGTGGTAGCAGTGATGGTAACGTCTGTCCAGCAGTCACGGATAATACCGCCGGTGTAGTTGGCGATGGCGGCAGCGTGCTGCTTTGCGGTTGTGAGGGAACCCTGCACCTTCAGTCTCTTGATGACGGAGTAGCGTCCTAAAGAGCGGAAGAGTGCGGGACCTTGATTGTCCAAAGAACAATCAGAGAAGTTAATGGTGATGGTGTGACCAGCGCCGTCGAATACGCCATCGTATTCGCCGCTGGGCACGCCAATCTTGTAGAGATCGATGTCGGTGCCCAAGTCAATGTCAGCCGTCAGGATGGCATTGAGACGCCACTGTCCGCCATTCACAAGTGCTGCGAACTCAGCATAATCCGCTGCAGAACCAATCTGGTAGAACCCATTCTCTTCGGAAAGCGCCCACGCAGTTGTGCAGACAACGCTCATCAGCGCTGTCATACACAGATTCAGTAGTTTTCTACTCATAGAATGATTGTTTTGGTTAGTAATTAATGTTTATTTATACTTGTTTTTTCTCGCTATATAACACATTTAGCGTGGCAAAATTAGCAGTTTCTGCCATTGATACAAAACTTTTTAACACATTTTTGCGCCTCATGAAAAATCCTGCCAAAATAAGTATAACAAGGGAGCGCAACCTGCGAAAAAGCGCAAAGGAAAAAAACAGGCAGGGCTAATTGGCGAACTAGACACGTCTAATTGGCAAACTAGACACGCCTAATTGACCAACTAGACACGTCTAGTTTGAGAACTAAACGTGGTGCATAAAAAAACAGCCCCTTGCGGAAGAACCGCAAGAGGCTGAATTATTTATATAGTAACTATTTCTACTATAGTAACTATCGCCGTTCTTACTGACCTGCCATGATGTTCAGGACTGTTACGAGGTCAGCAATATCTACCGTGCCGTCGCCGTTGACGTCGGCATTGCCAGGAACCTGCTGACCTGCCATTGCGTTCAGAACGCTCACAGCATCAGCAATGTCGACAGTACCGTCAAGGTTAACGTCACCACTAGTTAGACTAATACCGTTACCAGGAGTAACTGCAATGTTATCGTTCCAGCTGGGGATGACATAGCGACTCAGTGTCTTAGCAGCAGATGCGCTGGAAGTAGCGTAAAGGTTGTTAGCATAGTCGAATGCCAAACCAGTGATATTAGTCTCTGTAGTAGTGATGTTGTAGAGGGGATTCAGGTAAATGCTTCCATTAGCCATTGGAACATAGTTGGTCTCATAGATAACAACCTTGCTGCTACCCTTTGGAATAGCGAGATACTTGCCATCAGAAGTGACAGCCATCTTGCCGCTGTTGGTAGAAGTGGCAATGTCACTGTAATCCTCGTTGCCTTCTGCATCGAAATGCTTGATAGCAGGCAGTTCAGCAGATGGAGTAGAACGATACTGGATGTACCAGAGACCGCCCTGACCGTCCTCGTGGATACCTACATGGCCCGGAGCGATGGTGTAAACACCGTCGAGAGCTTCAATATAGCCAGAAGGAGCGGCTGTCCATTCTGTTGCAGTGCCGAGGTTGTAGAATGCACAGTTGTAGTCTGTGGTGTTGTACTCACCATTGCTACGCTGAGCACCAAGAACATACAACTTCAGAGCATCGCCTTCACCTTCAACAGCGAGACCTACAGCCATACGGTTCTGCTCGTCGTCACCTACATAAGTGATACCAGTAGCTTCGTCAAGCTCACCACCTGTGAAGACAGGCTTCCAAGGCTCGCTGAGGTCATCAGGATTGATTTCCCAAACAGAGCTATTGCTTGTGCCGGAAGCACGGCCTACGAAGAGACGTCCGTCCTTAGAGAAGCGGATATCCTTCAGGTCGAACTGATAGTCACCTGAAATTGTGATTGGCGTCTCATTAGCAATGTCGAGGCCACCATAGTAAGAGCCAACGGGCTCGAAGCCAGCATCGAATGCGAAGAGAGCACCAGGAGTACCTGTTGAGAACATGCCTTCAGGATCTTCCGTAGGACGAGACTCAGTGATGAGAACCTGACCGAAGCCCTTGCTTGCAGGATTGTTGTTAACAGTCAAACCATAAGGAGAGTTGAACTTGTAGCTGTCGCCAATCTTACGAGCATCAAGAGAACCCTTACCCTTAACTTCTACCTCATAATTCAAAGCAGTAGGATCAGAACCGAGCTCGCTTGCAGGAACACTTACTCTGTAAGCACCTGCAGTAAGTTCGCCCTCAACAGCCTTAGTGTAACCGTTGCTGAACCTAACCTCTGCACTCTCAGCCTCAGCATTGAGCTTGAAGGTAACATTCACGTTGCTGCCTGACAACTTAGCATCCAGGTCGTAAGCAAATGCATTGAGCTGAGGATTAGGCTTCTCGTTCGTGTACTCACCACCGTAGAAGTAAACCACATCGCCATCGAACAGGTGAGGAGTTGCTTCAACACCAAGAGTCTGGAACCAGTGAGCATTGTCGCCAGTGCTGCCGTTCAGCTTCCATGCAGTCTCGCCGCTTGCCAACTGCTCGGCTGTTACCTTTGTGCCCTTTGCATCACCAAGCTGTGTTACATAGAATACATTGTTGGTTGTGCAGTTGTCGGGGTTACGGCTAATGGTATTACAACCGCTTGTGCTTATCTCGTAAACATCGGAAATAACCAAGGTGTTGTTGATGGTAATGCTGTTAGTAGCCCAACCTACGATGCCACCGCAAGAGTTGGTAGATTCGCCATACATCTTGCAATTCACGAGACAGTTCTCAACAACTGTGCCTGCACTTTCGTTCACACCGATGAGGCCGCCATGCGTACCATCGCCATTGACTGTAGAGTTAATGGTAACAGCAACATCACTGTTTTCAATGCGAGAGTTGTAGGCGTAACCTGTTATACCGCCGATGAACTTAGAACCAGAGTAGTAGTCGCCAGTCAGCTTCAGGTTCTTGACAGTTGCTTCGTCAATAGCACCGAACAGACCTGTATTCTCTGCATCATGATAGATATAGAGATTTGTAATGGCATGAGTCTGGCCGTCGAACGTTCCACGGAAGCGGTAGTCTCTGGTGTTGATGGGCTGCATGCCGATGCCTGTCATATCAATGTCGGCAGTCACCTTACCCTTAACGGTATTGTCAGAATAAGAAGCAATAGCACGGAAGGCAACAAGCTCCTTAGGATTGCTGATGAGGTAGTAGCCATCATTGTCCACTGAAGGCAACATGCCTTCATAGTTAGCAAGGTTGTCTGCATACGCATTCTTTGCTTCTTCTGTGGAGTAAGTACCAACTATATATGCATCGTACAGGTCGTTATAGATAACGTCGAATGCATCTATATCGTCTTGACTGAATACCATCTCATCTGTCTCATACCATTCGCCTGTCTCCTCGTCGAATTCCATATAAGGCAGGTTGCCGATTTCGAAGGATTCGAAAGCGGCGTAAACATTGTAGAGAGTGATGTATGCCTGCTTGCCTTCGTAGATTGCTTGGAAGAGATCAGAGAACGTCTGAGCAAGAGCAGCCTTATCCTCAATAGTGGTAGCTTCAGCAACAGCAGCCACGGCAGCAGCAAGTTGTTCCTTCAATGCCTCGGGGAAGTTGGGAGCTGCAGCTACAGGGAAACTCGGGTCATCACCCTCGCTAAACTCATATGCAAGAATAGTCTCCGCACGAGCACTCATGTTCTCAAGAACTTGACTGAGAGCTTCGTCGGCATCCTCACCACAGTAAGTCACCTTGAGGGCACTCCAACCTGTCCAGTCGTTGCTGTAATGTGTGCCTGGGTTCTTGATACCAATTGTAAGTTTACCGTCCTCGCCTACCTTTGCGATAGTGTAAACAGGGTAACGGCCTGCATTTGCAGCAGCAGCCATACCAGTCTCGCCATGAACAACATAACCGATAAGCTCTGCGCCATCATCACCATTAGTAGAGTAACCATCATCGTAGATAGAAAGGTCATAAGCGCTCTTGATGTTCAGGTTACAGTTCACACCATCCACTGCGTCGTCAACACTAACAGGATCCTCGATAACTGTGGGGAAGTAGTTGAAGATACCATTAGCATAGATACCAGCAGCATAGTTGGTGCTGTAGCGGTTGTTGCTAGGACGGAAGGCAGCGTGAGTGCCTACGAGATAGTAACCGGGCTTCATACCTTCAACAGTCTGGTACTGGTCGCCTGTTACGTTCCAAGCCTCAACGCCATTGACGTATTGTCCATTCTCGTTCTTAATCTTGTCGAAATTGTAGCCTGTGCTCCAACCACCTGTCCAGTTCTCTTTTTGCTTGCTGAAGTCGCTATTGGGAATCAGGTTGCTGATGTCGGTACCGGGCTGGTAGTCCTCGGCAATAGCAGCAGCAAGCCAATTAGCAACGCGCTCTGTCTCTGCCTTGATTTCCTCTGCAGTTGCAGTGTGGTTCTCTACGATATACTCGTAAGTACCGAGAGGATTCTCGTCGCTTGGCTCGTCGCTTTCAGAGAGGTAATATTCGAGTGCTTCACGCAAGTCGCCTTCAAAGTCAGTGTTCTGCTCGAGATAAGTCTTCACTTCTAAGCACTTGGAAACATACGCTTGGTAAACAGCTGCGTTCTCTTCGACAGCCTGCTTCTTGACGTTGAGCGTATCGATAGCATCGGCCAACTCAAGAATGGTGGTAACTTCTGTCAAGGCATCGATTGCTGCGGTGCACTCGTCGAGTACAGACGTGGTAGCAATAACCTCTTCAAGAGTTCCTTCTTCATAGCTCTGAATAGCTGTTACCACTTCTGCCAAATCTTCTTCATTGGCTACAGAGAAGTATTGCTCTGCTGCGAAAATAACGGTACCATGAGATGGATCGGGGAATGGATAGTAGTCATCGCCGATGGTCTGATACCAGTAAGAGGTGCGGAACTGATTTCCGTTTGCTCTCCAAGCAAGAGCACCACTAACGAAATCCTCTGCCGTTACGAGAGGCACCTGAGTGCCGTGCAAGGCATAGCAGTTCGTAATGGTAGCAGTGCCATAACGAGCAAAGTAACGATCATCGCTTTCTGTTCCTTCTACTTCACCGACAGCGAAGCAGTTGGTTACTTCTGCATAACTGCCGAGCCAGCCAGAGAATGAACCATTCTCCTTCGGACCATAAACGTTGCCGACCATACCGCAGTTGTCGATGGTAACATGACATGTTGAGCCCATGACACAACCGAATACGCCAGAAGCATTGGGGCCTTCGGTTGCTGTTACATCACCACACATCATCACGCCCTTAATGTTGACGTGACCAGCCCAACTTGCAGTCATACCCACAAGGCCGACATAGCCCCAACCGGTAAGACTACAGGATTCGTCGAGTACCACATTCTTAATATATACACCTTCTGCTGCACGAGCGTCAGCATCACTAATGCCACCATAACCTGCAGAAGGCAAGCTGTTCATGACGGCGATAAGGCCCACGCCTCTGCTTGCTGTTTTTTCAACAACAAGGTTGCTGATAGTGTGGAACTGACCGTCGAAGTTACCATAGAAGGGAGCACCTTCTGTACCGACATTAGCCCAACGATCGCAGTAGCCGTTCATGTCGATGTCATCGGTCAGGCGAGCGCTGGCATCCAGATGCTTGGCAGCATAGTTTGTCCACCATACAAGTTCTGCACCATTACTGATTTCGAACCAACCATCAACGGGAGTGAGGTAGTCTTCCTGAATGTTACCGCATTCTGTGCAGAAGCCATCTTCAAACTGATGGTCGGGAATAACAGGGTCTTCCGTATAAGTGTTGCTGTAAGTTGTCTCCCCCAAAGGTGTACCATCGCAGAGGAAACCAGGGGCATTTGCATAGACGAGTGCTCCTTCCTTTGCGAAAGGCATGGGGAAGATGTCTTCACCAATCTTCTGATAGAAGCGCTCAACACCGTTTTGCTTGCCATTCAAGAAGAAAGCTAACTCTCCGTTTTCTACCCCTTGACTATTTTCATACAAAGTGTAGAAACCCTCGTCTGAGCCATTACTACTGGACCTTGAATAGTTATAGAGGCTATATACGTTTTCACAGAATATGTTAGTTCCGTGGCGGGAAATTGTCTGTGAGTCACCGCCATCATTGTTGAGGGTACCAAGGAAGGCACAATTGTTGAAATGTGTCTGACCGTCTGACCAGCCGCAGAAGCCGGCGATACACTCTGTGCCCTCCAAGCCGTTGATGTTACCGGCATAGATACAATTCTCAACTTGCTTCGTTCCGTATGCAATACCGAACAAACCTCCAGAGGTGTTATCGCCTATGCAAGTAGAATTGATTTCAATATCGGAGAACACGTTACGCACCGTTGCTTGACGGGCACGGGCAGAGATAGAGCCTGCATACTGTCCGCTTGTAGAAATGGAGCCGTGCATAATAACGTTCTCGAATATGCCAGTGTGCTGCGGAATGAAGCAGGCAGCATCGGTGCCGACTTCGGAAACCTCGATGGTGAGTTCATGGCCCTGGCCGTTGAAGTTACCATCAATCCAGTTGGAGGTGTTAACAATAGCATGTCCTGGTTCGGCGATGTACTCAATGTCGTTAGCCATCTTCATGTTGAGCTTAAAGCCGTCGCCGATACGGTTCCAGCCCTCAACAATGTCGATGTCTGCTGCACTCTTCAGGAAGGCAGCCCTATCAGTCTGGTCGAACTTCTCCGGATTGTCGAAGTCAAAGTAGCTGAAGTTGAAGCAGCCGCAAACAGAGCAGATGCCGTACTTGTCGAACTGGTGTTCTGCTGCCTGAATCTCACCACTATTCGAATAGGAAATGTTTTCTTCTGTTGCCCCTGAAGATGGCTTGCCATCGCAGTCGGTTGGGACAGATGCATATACTTGTCCACTTCCGAATGCAGCAGGAACGGGGAACGGGTCTGTGCCAATCCTCTGTACCCAGTTGGTCTTGCTCTGGTCGGTATTCAGCTGATAGCAGATACGGCCGTCGGCAAGGTCTTCGTATGCCACAACGGTCGTAGCAACGTTGGTGCCCCATTGGTTGGTGACATAGTTGTTAGAGGAAGCACCATTTGGACGGTTTGCATAGATGTTCTGGTTGTAGTTCTCCAGATTGACACTTCTTATACAATCAGTGTTTCTGGCAATGTTGGCACTACCGTTGTTGCTGAGATCCAAAGTACTTCCATCAGAGATGACAAGACAGTTCACAGCATTCATTGGATGGTTACTCCAACCAACGAGACCGCCACAGTTCTGGGTGGTTGCACCGAGAACCTTGAACTTAGCCAGACAGTTCTCGATGACTGTACCACGGCTGGATACGGCAACGATACCGCCATGAGTGGCATCTCCAGCGAAGGAGCTGTTCACGGTAACGTCAACGTAGCAACCGCGAATGATGCCACTGCTCCAAACAGCAATACCGGCAGCAAACTTCTGGTCGGAAGTAATGGTGCCCTGTACCTTCAGGTTCTGGATGATAGCATGCACACCGACATTGCGGAAGAGTGCCGTACCTTCTGAACCTTGAGAGTACAAGTCGATGGTGATAGTGTGACCCTGGCCGTCGAAGGTACCTTGGAAGTCTTGGCCGTCTCGACCAATCATGGTAACATCGGTGACTGGTTTCACTATGTCGGCCGTCAGTACGGCACAAGCATAGGGGTTATCACCATTCACGAGCTCCGCGAAGGCAACCAAGTCTTCCGGAGTACCAATCTGGTAAACGCCTCCAACGTCGGAAAGCGCCCACGCAGCTGTGGAGACAACGCTCAGCAGCGCTGCCAGACACAGATTCAGTAGTTTTTTACTCATAAATGTTGAATTTAGTTAATAAAATGGTTAATTACTTTAATTTTTCTTGTTAAATCATGCATATTGCCTAGCAAAGATATATTTTTTTAGCTTTGCCTCAAAACTTTTTAACACATTTCTTTAATAAAAGACACTTTTTGCGAAAAAAGTACAAAACATACTTTCCGCTTGCAAAGAAATGCAGTGGGAATGGGAAGGAAAGGGATGAAAAAAGAAGAAAGCGTGGAGAGTTGAAAAACTAGGCACGCCTAATTGGCAAACTAGGCACGCCTAATTGGCAAACTAGACACGCCTAATTGACAAACTAGGCACGGCTAGTTTGCCATCATAACACGTTATGTTTTCCGATAAGCTAGGGAAGGTATTCGGAGATGTCGTGCCCAAAGTGCGCAAGCTCGCGTACAAGGGAACTGCTGAGGCTTGCATACTGAGGCGAAGCGGGGAGCAGAATGGTCTCGATACCCGTGAGTTGACGATTCACATCGGCCATCTGCATCTCATACTCGAAATCCGTCGTCGTACGGACACCGCGGACAATGGCGGTGATGCCATTCGCCTTGGCAAAATCAGCGGTAAGTCCGCTGTAGCATTCCACTTTGATGCGGGGCTCGTCGAAATAGAGTTTCTTAATAGAAGCGACACGTTCCTCGACAGGCATCCACCCTTGTTTCTGTTCATTATAGCCTACGCCGATAATGACCTCGTCGAAGAGCTCCAGCGCACGCCCGACGATGTCGGCATGCCCTTTGGTAAACGGGTCGAACGACCCAGGGAAGAGAGCCTTTCGCATCATGCTTCCACCTCCTCTTCTTCGGCCAGGTCTTCCTCGATGACGAGGTTGTCGATGATAAAGTTCTGGCGTTCCATGGTGTTGTCGCCCATGTAGAAGTTCAGCAGTTCTTCCAGCTGGTCGGACTTGTGGAGCATCACTTGGTCGAGGCGGATGTCGGGGCCGATGAAGTTGCGGAACTCCTCGGGGCTTATCTCGCCCAAGCCTTTGAAGCGCGTTATCTCTGGCTCCGGGCCGAGGTCATCGATAGCTTGCTGGCGCTCGTCTTCAGAGTAGCAATACTGTGTCACGAAGTCCTTTGAGAGGCTGAGGTGGCGAGGACGCTTGCCATCGCTGTAGGCTGCTTCGTCGGTAGCGTTTTCTCTGGCTTCCAACTCCTTTTCGATGGCACTGACTTTGGCTTTTCCTATCTTCGTCTTTCTGCCGCGAACACGGAACAGCGGCGTCTGCAGGATGAAGACGTGACCTTTTTTGACGAGCTCCGGGAAGAACTTGAGGAAGAAGGTGAGCATCAGCAGGCGGATATGCATACCGTCGTCATCGGCATCGGTTGCCACGATTACTTTATTGTAACGAAGTCCCTCGAGTCCGTCCTCGATATTGAGTGCTGCCTGCAAGAGGTTGAACTCCTCGTTCTCATAGACGACCTTCTTGGTGAGTTTGTAGCAGTTGAGTGGCTTACCTCGAAGAGAGAAAACGGCCTGTGTGTTGACGTCTCGGCTCTTGGTAATGCTGCCGCTGGCGGAGTCGCCCTCAGTGATGAAGATGCTGCTCTCCTCTTGTAGCTCGCCCTTAGAGTCGGTTAGGTGTACCCTGCAGTCACGGAGTTTGCGGTTGTGCAGGCTGGCTTTCTTCGACATCTCGCGAGCCTTCTTGGCTATGCCGGCCATTTCCTTGCGGAGTTTCTCGCTTTCTGCCACTTTCTGCAGGATGATGTCGGCCACGTCGGTGTTCTTGTGCAGGTAATTATCTACCTGCTCTTTGACGAAATCGCCTATGAACTTATCGATGGAGATGCCGCCGTTGGGCTCCGTCGTTGTGCTGCCGAGCTTGACTTTTGTCTGACTCTCGAAGGTCGGCTCTTGTATGTTGATGCTGATGGCAGCCACGATGCCGTTGCGGATGTCGGCATACTCGTAGTTCTTGCCGCTGTAGTCCTTGATGACTTCAGCAATGTATTTCTTGAAAGCAGCCTGATGCGTGCCGCCAAGTGTGGTGTTCTGTCCGTTGACGAACGAGTAGTATTCTTCGCCGTTCTGCTTCGTGTGGGTAAATGCTATCTCGATGTCCTCGCCTCGGAGATGGATGATGGGATAGAGCGGCTCGTAGTCCATGCGGTCGGACAGGAGGTCACTCAGTCCGTCGCGAGAAATGATGCGGCGACCGTTGAACATCATCGCCAGTCCTGTGTTGAGGTAGGTGTAGTTGCGGAGCATTATCTCGACAAACTCACCTCGGAATGCATAGTGCTTGAAGAGGGAAGCGTCGGGCTCGAAGAATACAGCGGTGCCGTTCTCATCCTGAGTAGCTTCGGTCGTGTCGCTCTCGAGGATGCCTTTGCTGAAGACTGCTTTGCGCATCTGTCCGTCACGGAAGCTTTGGACCTCGAAGCGATTGCTCAGGGCATTGACAGCCTTGAGGCCGACGCCGTTCAGGCCAACACTCTTCTGGAACGCTTTACTGTCATACTTGCCACCAGTATTGAGCATTGAGACGGCTTCCACAAGCTTGCCGAGAGGGATGCCACGTCCGTAATCGCGGACATGAACGCGGAGGTTATCTTCTATGTCAACCTCGATGCGTTTGCCGGCTCCCATCTTGAACTCATCGATGCTGTTGTCGATGACCTCCTTGAGAAGCACGTAGATGCCGTCGTCTGCCTGTGAGCCATCACTGAGGCGCCCAATGTACATACCAGGACGCGTCCGAATGTGCTCCATGTCGGAGAGATGGCGGATATTACCTTCGTCGTATTGTGCTGAAATCATAGTCTTAAAGTTTCTTTGCGAACACTGCTCTGCGCTTGTGGATGCTGCAGTCGAGGTTCTTCCACTGCATCTGGCTGGCCATGTTGTCTTCCAGCTGGGGATGCGTTTCTGCCCATTCGTAGCCGCACTTTATGCCTTGTGGAATCAGGTCGGCAAAGAAGAGAGCGTTGGCGCCTCTTTCCTGATACTCGGGCAGTACGCCTACCAGGAGCATGTCGAGTATCTGATGCTTCTGCTTGAGCCAGAGTTCCTTGGCGATATACCACCAGCCGAAGGGGAAGAGCTTTGCCTTGGCTTTCTGGACGGCTCGGCTCAGACTGGGCATACATATGCCTACTCCGATGATCTCGCCTTCTGTATTCTCCACTACAGTGAGGAAGTGGCGGTCGAGCATCATCAGGAAGCGCTTGGCATACCACTGCATCTGCCGCTCATCAAGCTCGCTGTAGCCATAGAGATCGGCATATGCACGGTTGATCACGCCGAGCATCTTCTCCACATATCCCCCTTTGCGGATGTCCCTTTTGCTGCGGAAGTGACGCAGACGGAAGCCGTAGCGCTGCTCTGCAACCTGTGCTATGCGGAAGTACTTGGCGTTGTTGGCCTCATGTTCTCCCTTGGGAATGAACACCTTGCGCTCCACCCAGCCGGTCTCTTTCTCGAAGCCGAGCTGAGCCATGTGCTGCGGGTAGTAGGGATAGTTATAGATGGTATTGAGCGTAGAGAGCTGGTCGTAGCCGTCGGTGAGCATGCCCTCGGGGTCGAGGTCGGTGAAGCCCAACGGCCCCACAATCTGCGTCATGCCTCTCTCCTGCCCCCATATCTCGACGGTCTCGAGCAGTGCTCTGCTCACTTCCAGATCGTCGATGAAGTCGATCCAACCAAAGCGAACCTCTTGCCTGCCCCATTTCTGGTTGGCACGCGTATTGATGATGGCTGCCACACGGCCTACGATGCAACCGTCCCGACGAGCCAGAAAGAAAGCTGCCTCGCAGAAGTGGAAAGCAGGATTGCTGCGGGAATCGAGCGTCTCGAGCGTGTCTTCGAGCATATCAGGCACAGCCAGCGAACAGTCTTTATACAGCTCATAGTTGAAGCGGACAAATGCCCGCATCTCCTTGGCCGTGCTAACCTGACTGACTGTTACTGTACTCATACTCGTTCCCGCTTGCCTATACGGCATATTAATCGTGCAAAGATAATATTTTTTACGGAGAATCTTGCCCTTTTCGATGCAAAATTATGCGAAAAACAACTTTTTTTAATCTTTAACGACCTTAAGGTCCTTAAACTCCTTAAAGACCCTAAGAAAAAAACAAGCCCAGCCTAGTTGACGAACTAGGCGTGCCTAGTTGGCAAACTAGACGTGCCTAATTGGCAAACTAGACGTGCCTAATTGGCAAACTAGACGTGCCTAGTTGAGCAACTAGACACGCCTAATTATCCAACACTACTCGGCAAGGACGTTGAACTCGGCTCCAGAAGCCCAGTCCGCGCCATTTTGACTCGACAAAGCCGTAAAGCGAAGATAGCGGGCTTTCTGTGGCTTGGGAAGCATCACTTTCTTTTCCTTCGACGAGTTCTCGAAGTCGCCTTCGCAGACGGGCTCTGTCCAAGTCTGTCCGTCCTGACTGAGTTGCACTCGATACCCCTTAATGTTGCCGTTGGGACTGCCGTCCTGACGGGGCAGATAGCTGAAGCCCTTGATGAGTTTTTCCTCACCACAATCGAAGTCAATCCAATGCGGATATTTCGGAACGGTGATGCTATACATCGTGTGCCAAATGGTGCTCGGATCGCCGTCAACAAGGTACTTGGCGTACCCGTCGTCAGGACCTTCCTCACTACTTACATAAACCACCTCGACGGGCACTTTCTCGATGCGTTCGAAGGTTGCCGAAGTCGGCAATTCCTCGCAGTCTTTATACCAAGCAGAAACGGCTCCGCCTTCGTGCAAATCGAAGGGCTCGGCGTACTTCTGCACTTTGCCTTTACCTATCTTATAGTAGATGCAACTTCCCCATTCGTGGGTCTTGGGATCGCCCTGAATGGTGACTTTGCCAGCTTTATCGCGCAAAATGGCAAGCGGGGTAAGGAGGTTTCTCCTTTTTATCCAGGAACCAGAAAGCTCGTCGTCTCCCTTAACAGGAGCAATCAAGAGCTTCATCTGATGATGTGCCCCAAGAACTCTGTCCGGCTTCAACGGTCCGCCTTGTCCGCAACTGTTTCCACCCATTCCGTTCACCTTGCAATCGAGGTGGAGATAGGTGCCGTCGCTCTCAGGAAGTTCATGTGGATGCTGGGCAAGCGTCAGTTGAAGAGCACTCCAAGGAAGTGCCGAGGTACTCATCGTACCAAGTTGGCTGGCAAAAGCCAAGCCGTCGCCTTCCTTATCTTGAAGTGCACACCAACGGACATCCTCGCGGTTACCCATGCTCTGAGGCTTTGGGAAAGCGACGAATTGCTCTTGCACAGTACTATGGTAAAGCCCTATGAATGAGCCTGTTTTGCGGTCGTTGTAGTTGTTCAAAGGACCTCGTCCGTAGTAAGTATACTGGTCGAAACGGCTGGGCAGCTTAATCTCGTAACCCAAACGGGGCAGCGGCAAGTCCGGATCGCTCGTAATGATGCTGCTTGCAAGCAATACCATACCATCTGGATAGACCATATAATATTGCGTTGTCGTGAAGGAAACCCTTTCGCCCTCGCCTGTCGCATCATCCACGCTCTCGTAGGGTTGGCCGGCTTTTCCCAAGCGATATTTCACGCCGCCCTTGCCTGGAGCTTGGCTCACGACAGTATAAGCGACAAGCACAGAGCCGTCAGGGAACTTATGGGTTGTCGGCTTGCCCTGAGCCTTATGCTGCAAGGCGTACAATCCATGCTTGAACCATTGGTCTCTTGCCCAGTTGTCGTTATCCACAGGAGCACGGAAAGCCGACAACAGCAGCGGCGAATCCTGGAGGATGGTCTTGCCCTCGAACTCTATTCCACAAAGGCTTCCAGTCTCATTATCAAAGGTGACTTTGACGTCCTTGCCGCTCACGATTGTCTTTCCGTCCTTTTCCGTCAATTCCATATCGCCTTTCTTCACGGCATAAGAATAGTCCATCTCTGCATCATCCTTGAGGAACAACTGCTCCGCCATCTGCACATAACCCTTCTTTGCCCAAGGCATGTCCTCCTTCAAACGGAACTCGACGTTCAGGTAATACGTGCCGGAATATAACATATCTACAGGGCAGGAGCACTGCATGTCCATGCGTGGCAAGATGTCTTCCTGCAAGGTAATGGGCACTTCCTCCACCACTTCGCCATTCCTGACAATAAGCGCCACGATGTCATACGTGTCTTGAGTTATCGGCTCGAAGTAGTTCTTGTTGAAGATGGTGAAGTGCGCCACGGCATCATCCTCTTCGCCTGCTATCGAATCAAGTTTCACGTCAGCATTCTGATAGACCTTCTTCACCTCATAATATTGGGGTTTCGGCGTCAGGTCGGGCAGCATGATGCCGTTCATGCAGAACATACCGTCGTTGGGCCAGTCGCCGTGATCGCCGCCATAGCCAAAGTACTTGATTCCCTCTTCCTTTGTATAGGTGTCGATAGCCTGGTCAACCCAGTCCCAGATGGCACCTCCGCAGAAGAAGTTGGTACTCTCTATCGCCTCCCAATAGTCAACAAGATTGCCCAAGGAATTACCCATGGAATGGGCATATTCCGAGATGTGATAGGGGTACTTAATGCCCTTGCTGGTGCCTTTGACTGCCTGTCGCACCCAATCAACCGAGGGATATTGGTTCGAGCCCATGTCCACGATGTCGTTGTTACGCTCGTATTGAATGGGACGACTCTTGTCGAAAGCCTTGATGGCGTTGTATGCGGAGACAAAGTTCCTACCCGGTCCGGCCTCATTACCCAGGCTCCAGATGACGATACAGGGATGGTTCACGTGGGCACGAACCGCTTCCATAACCCTCGCCACATGTGCCACGCGCCATTCCTCGGGATGCGAAAGGGAGGCCTCACCATAGTAGTACTCGTGGCTTTCGATGTTTGCCTCATCCTCGAGATACAGGCCGTACTTGTCGGCGAGATAGTAGAAGTAGGGATCGTTGCTGTAGTGCGAGAGGCGAACATGGTTGATGTTGCCGCGCTTCATGAGCATCACCTCCTGCGTCATCTGCTCTCTCGTGATGGCATGACCTGTGGTTGGATTCGTCTCGTGACGGTTCACGCCCTTGAGTTTCACAGGTTGTCCGTTCACATAGAAGTAGCGACCAGCCAAGCCGAACTCGTCGTCGCTGGCCTTCGTATCGCGTATCTCGACCGTTCGAATGCCGAAATAAGTGGAGGTACAGTCAAGGAGACGACCTTTTCTGTCCTTCAGCTCCGCCACGAGGACATAGCGATAAGGAGCCTCGGCACTCCACAGGAGAGGATCTTTGATAGTCACAAACGTCTGTGCCAACGCGTTTGCACCACTCAATATCGGTTTTACGTCGACCGTGAACCCACGCACCAAGTCCTCGGTTTCATCGCTGTAAAGCTTGACGGGATAGATTGTGTAAGACACCGTCAAACCCCTCTTGATGATGCCCGTAAGGTTGCGAATCGTGCGGTCGATGCGAATGGTGGCTCCACCAGCGAGTTCCTCTGTGCGCACAACAAGGTCGCTGATCTGCACTTTCGGCATTGCGGTAAGGTATGTGCTACGGATGATGCCCGGCAGACGGAACATATCTTGTGCCTCGAGGAACGAGCCGTCGCTGCTCCTGTACACTTCCAAAGCCACACTATTCTCGCCGTCCTGCAGGAAATCGGTAATGTCGAAGCGCGCCGTGTTGCGGCTATTCTTGCTGAAACCCACGTAATGTCCGTTCACCCAAAGGTAGAAGAAGCTGTCCACACCGTCGAAGTTGATGATGATCTGCCTGCCTTTCCAATCGGAAGGAATGGTGAAGTTGCGCCTGTAGGAACCCACTTCATTGCGATAAGTGTAGGTTGTCCAGCGCTGGTCCTTCGGTTCGCGCATCACGCCTTCACGCCAGTCGTCCTTCTTCACCTCGTGATAGAAGATGACGGGCTGATTGACGTAGATGGGCACACCGTACTTCATCTCGCCATGCTTCCCGAGTCCTTGCACATTCCAACAACCCGGAACCTTTATATCGTCCCAGTTCGAGACATCATACGACGCGTCTGCAAAGCCCTTTGGACGCTGTTCAGGAGACGAACACCAATGGAACTTCCAGATGCCATCGAGGCTTTGATAATACTTGCTGCCATCAGGCAAGACCCGACGAGCCGCATCTGCACCTGCGAAGGGAAAGGTGTGGGCATGGGGCTGAAGCTTATTCAGCGACAGTTTCTCCGGGCTTTGCCACTCGGTGCCATCAGGTTCAGGAGCTTGTCCGTAGAGGAATCCTTCTAGGTCATCCGCATTTGCGCTAAAGGCAAGCGCTGAAAGGATGAGGGTTGTGAAGAGTTTTTTCATAGCGTTTGATATAGTTTTCTGTGCTTCGACAAGTGTCTCCCGCAAAGCGACAAGCAGTTGCGATGAGTCGTTGCCAAGCGTCTTTGTCGAGATTTGGGATGTCTTCTGGCATAATATTCTGCCAAATGAGGGCGCATGCAAAGCCCGCATTGAGGCTGTCTCCCGCACCTACAGTGCTCACCACATCTTCTATAGGCGGTGCCTGAAAGTCGTAACAGCCCGAAGGTGTGCAGACGGTGATTCTGTCGGCACCTGCCGTGCAGATGAAGAAGGGGCAGTATTGGCTTATATACCTCTTATATATTACGCGCGCGTCGCGCGTGGAGAACATAATCTCGAAGTCGTCGGCACTGCCACGAACTATTGTGCTTTGGCGGAAGTTCTGCTGAATGACGGGTTTCAGCGACTCAAGTTCGTCCTGATGACTGCGGCGGAAGTTGAGGTCGTAGTAGATGATGGCGTTCGCTTGTGTGGCACGTTCCAGCATCTGCTTGATGAGAGGACGCATTCCAGCACAGGCTGCGAAGTAAGATCCAAAGAGAAGTACATCGCCTCGCTCCATTTCGGGCAGTGTCCAGCTTGCACTCACATGCGGTGGTTCCTTGTAGAAGATGTAGCTGGCATCTCCGCTGTCTGCGAGGAAAGCCAGGCTGACAGCACTCTTCTCGCCTTGCCTGACCTGAAAGTGGTCTGTGCCTACGCCGTTGGCTTGAAGGAATTCCGCCGTCTTTTGCCCCACGATGTCTGCGCCTGTATAGCCCACAAAGGTGCAGGGCACGCCGGCTCGTCCCACACTGATGATGCTGTTGAAACTGCTTCCGCCATGCACTGCTGCCTTGGGCTGACCATCGCGAAAGAGGATGTCGAGCACGGTCTCTCCTACCCCGACTACTTTCCTGTTTATTTCCATTGTATGTTGCTAACTGAGCACAAAGATAGCAAAAAATGTCTTCCGACACAAAATAATGCGCTGTTTTCTGCACTGTTTTGTTTTAAAAATAACGTCTTCGCACCTTTTGTGTAAAATAATGTGTCTTTTTCTTGCATGTTTCGACATTTTGTTTTACCTTTGTAATCGAAATTAAAACAACAGAGTATGACAGTAGAAGAAAAGATTAGTGTTTTGGTGGAACGTTATTGCCGAAACCGTTCGCACTTGGCCGACATGATTAAGGTCACACCGCAAGCCCTCAACAACTGGGTTTATCGCGACCGCATTCCCTACAAAGGCATCCAAGCCATCATGGCGCGCTTTCCCGAGGTCGATGAGGAATGGCTTCGCGGAGGCAGCCTGCCGCTTTCTGGAGGCTCGATGCCCTTGCCCGACGACGACGATGAAGACGATGAGACGATGCAGTTCGACCAAGGTCGCAAGTCGGAGACAAAGAAGGAAGAATTGTTTTCGAACGCCACCTCGCCAAGCAGGACTTCGGCTCATTTCGTGTCTGGGGTGCAACCTTCGCTTGGCGACGTTCCCCAACCAGACGTGAAGGAAGGACTGATTCCGCTGCAAATGCCTCGCAAAGATATCAAGTATGTCTTCCAGTGTCACGGCGACAGCATGCTGCCACGCATTCAGGACGGCGACTACGTGGGCGTCGGCGAAGCCTTGGGTCGCTACGAGGAATTCCGAAAGGGAGACCCCTACCTGGTGCAGACGACTGACGGCAGGCTCATGGTGAAAATGGTGGAAGACCCTGGACCGAATGTCCCGTACCTGCTCCTGAGCACCGAAAACCCCAACTATCAGCTGGCTGACGGCGGCAGACTGGCTAAGAACGAGTTCCGTGCAGCCTATCGCGTGCTCATGGTAATGAGGGACATCTGAACCATTTACAATTTAAAGATTTACAATTTACGGTTTTGTCTTCTCTGCAAAAACACCTAACCACCTAACTTGATAGGCCTCAAATGCCGATGAATACAGGGATTGGGGCTGGTTAGGTGTTGGTCAAACACCTAACCTAACACCTAACTATTTTGTATTTTAATTGTCTGTCACCATTAATAAATAATAGAAAGACATAAAAAAACACAAACCTCTGCCATTGTTTTTCTTACCTTTTTCCTACCTTTGCAGAAAAAAGTTGCGAAAATGATAAACAATGACAGAGGACAAACCCTGATTAACAAATATGTCTGGGTTATTGAGACAATCTTGCGAGCCAAGAAGATTTCGTTCAAAGAACTGAATGAAAGATGGCTCAACGATAGGGAGATTAGTAGAGGTGTTGACTTATCCAAGCGTACATTTGCCAATTGGTGTTATGTCATTGGGGATATGTTCGGTATCGATATCGAAAATGAAAACCGGGGTGAATATCGTTATTATATAGATAATGTAGAAGACCTTCGCAAGAATGGGCTTCGCTCCTGGCTCTTCAAAACCTTTTGCATCAGTAACACTTTGGCAAATAGCCAAAGTATCAAAGACCGTATCCTTTTGGAATATGTTCCTTCAGGTCAGGACTATCTGAAACCCATCATCGATGCGATGAAGGAAAATCGTGTGCTCAATATTACCTATCAGAGTTATTGGAACGACGAGAAGAACGATTGCCAAGTTCAACCCTATTGCGTAAAACTGTTCAAGCAACGCTGGTATATGGTTGCCCAACCTGATTATGACGAAAAGCTGCTTCGCATCTATTCTCTTGACCGCATTCTAAAACTACAAACAACGGATGAGACCTTCAAGATGCCGAAGGATTGGAGTGCAGAAGACTTTTTTAAAGATTCGTATGGCATCTTTGTAGATACAAATATAAAGCCACAATTTGTAAAGATAAAAGTCAATGCCGGCCAGGCGAACTATATTCGTGACTTGAGACTTCACGAGTCACAGGAAGAAATAGAGTGTAATGAAGAGTATAGCATCTTCCGGTACTGGCTCCGTCCTCAATTCGATTTCATCCAGGAACTGCTTTGGAATGGTGAAGACGTTGAAGTCTTGGAGCCAAAGGAGCTTAGGGAGGAGATTGCGGAAAGAATAGAAACTATGTGGAACAAATATAATAAGTAAAAGTTGACCATTATGAACATGACAATCAGTGATGTAACCCTAAAGTATCTTTGTCAAAAGTATCGCCATGACATTGGTACGGGAACCAACAAATTCCTGCCTGGTATAAAAGTCCGCTATGTTGCAGAAGCCAAGAAATTCGCTTATGCTTATTTCGGTAATTTCTTCTTCTGTGGCGATGACTTCTATGTTTGGGAAAAGAATGAGAAATATGCTGAAGACCACAATCAGTATGTCGTAGAGGCAGTGTTCGGTGAAGAATGCAAAGGGCGCGGTTATGCCAGAAGGGTTCTCTTTGCAGGCGTTATGACGCCTTTCAAAGACAGTAATGACGAGAGCATCTATACCGGCGATATTATCCAGATAGAAGAGCGCCAAGACATGATGAATTATCTTGCCGTAGGAGCCTGGAGCCATGAAGATGGCAAGGGCGAGTATTGCTTCATCCTTGACAATCACAACTGGTCGTTAGAAGATTGTCTGTGGCAGCATTATCAGATGACTCGAGTAGGTACGGTGTTTTTCCAGTTAGATGCTAGCGATTGTATTAGTGTCAATCATCGTGTCATGAACTTTAACGGATGGAGGGATACAGAAGAAGAAAGACAGCAGAAAGTCTTAATGGCAAGATATACGCCCAACTTCGACCAGGAGTTCTGGAAATATGGAGGACTTGAAATCATGGGTGTAGAGTATGATTGGAGATAATAATGAATAAAAATATGAAAATGACCAACAGCCAAAAAGGTACAATAGGTGAAACCATCGTTGCCTTAGAATTAATAAACCACGGATGGGATGTAATCAACATCAATACCGTTTATCGTAATTATAAAAATGCGGACTTGATCTGTATGAATGCTGTCAATGGCAAAAGTACGATGGTTCAGGTGAAGACAGGAACTACTCACAACATATTGACAGGATTCACGTCAGAATTAGATGGCACCATACCAAATATCGAGGAATCTGTAATCGGGCCTTGGGTATTTGTATATATGCCTGATGACAACCTATCGAATATGGAGTTCTATATCCTGACAAGAGAAGAAGTTATACAACTGATTACCACAAGTAATAAGTGGTACGTGACCGAGTGGAATCGCGAATTGAAAAGCAAGCCAATGATTGGCGTTGAGGTGGAATGGCTAAAAGGCCATAACCAACCAGGAAAATCAACTCAGGCTTTTTCGTATCCTGAATATAAGAATCCTTTAGGGCCTCCATCACAGAATGGGCCGGAAATATCAAAAAACAGATGGGACAAGATAGAAGATTTGCTGAAATAAATAGAGACGGCATAATGTATGAGAAACTTTGCAGCAATAGATTTCGAGACAGCCAATAATGAGTGTAGTTCTGTATGCTCCGTTGGTGTAGTGGTTGTGAGGAATGGAGAGAAAGTAGATTCCTTCTATTCCCTCATTAAACCAGAACCGAACTATTATAACTTTTGGTGCAGCCAGGTTCACGGACTATGTCGAGAAGACACTAAGAATGCACCGGTATTTCCTGAGGTATGGAAACAGATAGAGCCATTGATTGAGGGACTTCCACTCGTGGCCCATTATAAGGCTTTTGACGAGAGATGTCTTAAAGCGGTATTCCGTTGTTATCAAATGGATTATCCTGATTATGAATTCTACTGTACTTGTGTGGCATCGCACAAAGCCTTTCCACATGCAGAGAATCACCAGTTACAGACTATTTCTGAACTCTGTGGCTATCACCTCACCAATCACCACAATGCCTTAGCCGATGCCGAAGCCTGTGCTTGGATAGCTAGAGAGATATTGTAGTAGAGTTGTAACGAAACGAAATAATTCGTATATTTGCAAACGAAACAGATTTAGATTTATAAAAACTATGAACAAGGAAGAATTTAATAAACATCCCAAAGTTCAGGAATGTAATAAAGATGAAAACAAATACTTGATAGTTCGAGAGGCTGTAGCCAAAAGTGCGTTGAAGGCTATTGATGAAGATGACGAAGATCCTCAAATAGTTAGCCTAATGGACTCAATTCTTTGCAGAATTATTCTCGGAGAAGAAGATGGTGTCATAGCTGGAAAGTCTTTTGCAGAATTGGCGGGTACAGGTCTTTTTATGCCAGTGGATGACATTGAAGCAATGTGCAAGAAAACTCGTGAGAAATGCCAAAAGCAGCTTCTCGGATTACAAATTGCCTATGATAGCTTGCAAGATTATAATTGTAGTGCAGAAGCGGCTCTATCACAAATAGCAATGCTTTTATAATATATAAACCGTTAAACGTTATGAAAAGAAAAGAAATTGAAAAACTCATTGAAGAGTTAAGACACAAAAGTGGACAAGAACGGAGGTATGGTGCAGAGAAATGTGCCGACTTTGATAGGGCTGCTGGTCAAATCGAAGACAACATCGATACCTATGAAGATGATAGCTTCGAAACAGAAGAGGACATCATCGATGATGTAAAGGAATCCTTCGATGAAGTAGATAGATTTTGGGATGATATTGACGAAGATGAATTAGACAATTATGAGATTCAATGATATTCATAAGTTTAAGAATTATCGTCTGAAAAAACTTATTAAAACCACAAACTATGTCACACATTAATTTTAGACCTTGGGTCGGAAAAAACTATTTGTCACAAGGATACAAAGGAAAACGTATTCTTGTTTTAGGTGCAAGTCACTATTGTCTTGATGAACTTGTAGAAGGCGGAAGATGCTTCCCTTTATGTACAAAGGAGAAAATGCAAGATGAATGTGTTAACCAAACAATATATGGGATAAGAGGTTTTGTTTATAACTATAAAGGATCTGCACGTAATGAACAAACCTATCTCTGTTTTGAAAGGGCTATTATAGGAAAAGAAGCAACGCAAGAGGAACGCGAGATTTTTTGGAATGGAATAGTGTTCTATAATTACATACAATTTAATCTTGATGGTCCCCGAAGAAAAATCAAACAAGAATATTTGGCAGAATCGGAACTTGCATTTAAGGAAATTCTTGAAGAGTTTATGCCTGATTGTTTCGTAATATGGGGAAATGAATTATATGAAAAACTGCCCGAATGGGGAGAGCATTCCTTATTACAAATTTCAGATTCAGATTCTACCCATGTTTATACATACACTATTCAAAGGAAAAGGATTCCTGGTCTGTTAGTTCAACATCCAAGTACTCCAAAAGGAAAAAGCTGGCCTTATTGGCATGAAGTATATGAAAAGTTTTGGAAACTTGAAGTGAAATAATAATCTATGCTCTCCTTCATTTCCGATACTGACCATTATACATGTGTTCTTGACCTTGTGACGAAGGCCAGGGAGATGGTGTGGATTGGGACGGCTGACATCAAAGACTTGTATGTGGTGCAGGGAAAGACGGAGAAGCCTTTCCTTGGGGTGCTGTCGGATTTGATTGGCAAGGGCGTGGAGGTGCGGCTCATTCATGCAAAGGAGCCTGGGCCGAACTTCCGCGAGGACTTTGACCGTTATCCAAGATTGGCAAAGATGTTGGAACGAGTAATGTGTCCGAGGGTTCACTTCAAACTTATCATCATCGACCAAGCAATCTGTTATGTAGGTAGTGCAAACCTGACGGGTGCAGGAATGGGAATGAAGTCGCAAACTCGCAGAAACTTCGAGGCAGGCATCCTGACAGATGAACCTTCGATTGTTGATGCAGCCATCGAGGAGTTCGACAAAGTTTGGCGAGGCAGCGAATGCAAGAAATGTCTACGAAGAGAACTTTGTCCTGACCCAATCACATAATTTTTACTGAAAAACTCACTTTTCTTTAACCTCTGCCACCCGTTGGCAGAGGTTTCTTTTTACTTTGCAGCCAGAAACTTTAGCCAAAACATGTAAAATTAATTAACAAAGATGGAAAAAATGCAGAATAGCAATTTCGAGAATTTAAAGATTGAAGAAGCCATTTCTTTAATCAACAAAGCAAAAAACATATTAGATGAATTGGATGTGAGGGTACTCATGGATGAAAATAATATTCAGAATTATAATGCCACAAATATAACATTCAATCTCAAACTAAACCCTTTCAATTCCTTTCAAAACTTCATCGAAGGCAAAAGCAACAAACTGCCACGTGCAGTGGGACTCTCAATTGCTGAACATTTGGAAGTAAGAGATTACACCCCATACATTGTCTGCGGCACTTCGGGGTGTGGCAAAAGTCATTTGATTAATGCTATTGGTACACGCCACAAGGAACTATATCCCGAAAAAAATGTCCTTTATTTGAGTGCACATCTCTTTATGATGCATTATACCGATGCACGTCAGCGTAATTATTATAATAACTTTATGCACTTCTACCAAAGTGTCGATATGCTAATCGTTGATGACATACAAGATTGGAATGATATGCCCAACACACTCAAAGCTGCCTACCAAATCATCAATCATCTCATAGATTGCGGCAAACAAGTCATTTTAACTTGCAATTGTTCTCCGCAAAAACTGAAGGGATTAAACAAACAGTTATTATATCATTTTCCCTATGAGCTGGTTGTTGAGTTAGAAAAGCCAGACTATGAATTATGTGTGGACATTTTAAATTATAAATGTCGTTGCGATAGTCTGGAGATTTCAAAAGAAGTTATTGATTTTATTGCGAAGTCTGCAAATAATAGTGTCTGTGATTTGATAAACGTATATAATACCCTGAAAGCCAATTCCTCCTTCAATAATTCCAATATCGATATGCAGTTGGCTAAACATATATTGGAACGTTTCACAAATTTGCATTGAATTTATCTTCGATATGTAACTTTTCTTGAACATCTGCCACGAGTTGGCAGAGGTTTCTTTTTACTTTGCCCCCAGAAACTATTAATCATTAAAAGATAGGCTATATGGAAAAAGAAAATCAAGTAAATGTAACTCCTGAACAGATTGCAAATATCAAGGATAATCTCGCTTTTATGTGTAAGTCAGGAGTAGGATGCAAGAAAACTTTGCATCTCATCAAGGAGATTCTGAAGGCTCACAAAAAAGTTATTCATGTTAATGCAAATGACATCCAAGGCTTCCTCGCAAGTCAAGACACTCTTACTGCTTTTGATGAATACGTCATCGCATCAGAAGAAAACAGAATGAATCATCTAGTAGAAAAGATTAAGGAGAAAACTAAAGAATGTGAACCTATTACTGGCATTTTACTATATCTCTTCTGCCCAGAAGATTACCCTTTACTAATGGAGGAAATCAATCCGTTGAATGAATGGCTCTCAGACATCGAAGAGGATTTTAGGATGATATGGGGAATGGCATCGACTCCAGCTTCAGCTACTCCCATGTTACGAGCTATCGCATTAGTCCTGACTAATCAAAGAAGCAAGGACATTGGGGAAGCATTAATGCGCTATGCCCGAAAGAAACATCCAGAAAGGTTTAAAGATGAAAATAACGAAAACTAACGCTCTTATGGTAGATATACATGATTATGACATTAAATGTGTCGAGGACGAAATCTTGTGGAAATACGACGATCCACGAAATAATTACTCAAATTGTGGTTGTTTGCTTTCTTTGCGCAAGGATATGATAAACAAACGGGTGCTTGCTCATCAGGAAGATATCCTGCCGGACATTATTGCTTTCAATGATGCTCTTACTGAAGCCTTACGGGAGATGTATGACAGAGCACATCGCATTTGGGACAGCATTAAAGACAATGAAGTTTTTGGTGAAGAGCCGGAAGTGACAGCCAAATGTTTTCTTTCCTCCAATTATCCAGAATTGCATCCCATTCAAGAAGAGGATAAGCAAGATTTATGGTGTGCCCTTTGTGACAGTGATTGGAATGTTTTATATGAAAATGGTGTGACTTTGCCTACATTTTCACTTCCAGGAGATATTAATTTATCTTTCGAACATCTCATAGGCATGGACTGTCCGCCGTTAAATTGGAATGAAGGACTTGACCAAGAACTCACGAAGGACTTACACCTAACAAGTGCCTTTCATCATCTTTTTGACCATACAAAGTTTGCCATTACGGACTTCATCTATGTGCGTAAATTTGAGACAGAAATAAATATAGAAATCGATAAAACAGTGTGATATGACTTTCAAAGAATTACTTGACAGTGTTACCTTCGAAGATGTGGAAGAACAGCTTCGTATTATGTACCCAGAAGAAAAGGTTTGTATGGGGTGGTATAAGATACATTTTGACATGTTGCGCCAGATGACTCCGAAACATGATGACAATGCTAATGATGATGTGTGCCACATAACGATGAAAAAGAACGATTATGGGAAAGGTTTTCATCTCGACGCTTATCCGATGGAAGGCGATCTCTGGGAACATTCGTTGACCAAGGAACTCATTATTGCTCCTGATGTCAAGGCCACGAATGCGGAACTTGCCGCCTGTTGTCTTTGGCATACTTCATTCTATGGATTTACGGAAGAAGACTATGAAGATCGATTCCGGACTTATGACATCGACATAGACTTTAAGGACAGATGGGATGATGAAATCTATTATGCTAAGCGAGCAAGCAAGAACTTTGAAATCATTCGACAAAATGGTGGAGAAATACCTACTGTTAAAGATCTTCGTTCGGACAAGAAACGAAAGCTTCTTAGCGTGTTAAAGGATTGTAAATGGAACTATGATTATAAAAAGCTCAACCTAAGACGTGCCTTAAAAAAGAAAAATGCAGAACTATACTATAAGCGAATGACAGCAATAAGTGAATTTATCGTTAAAGCGATTCCTGCTATAAACGACAAAACGAATGACAATTATATAGATGTAGAGCAGCTGTGTTATCTGTTTCAGTCGGATATTTTCTTTTCAGAGGAAATCACATCGTATGCAGACGAAGGAACAAGTGGAGCAAAATACCTCCTTTACCTGATTCTGATATATGATATGCTGCCGCACTTTGACAGGATGGTTTGTATCCTAACTACAGGAGAACGAATAGAAACGATGAACGAAGACGAATTGGCTTTACAAAATGTTCTCATGGGTAGCTGCAAATCGGGTGACCTCATCTTTGCTACCGATCCATCATTGGGCCATCAAGTCCGAATCAATTATGCAACATATAATTCAAGATTCCCTTTAACAAGATGAAACCGAAAGAGAAAAGACCTAAAAATACAGAGAACTGGAGCCATAAGAACGACTATCCTATAGAGGACGTATGGAATACAGATAACACCTTAGCACAGCTTATTGTTCTCCGTTTATTAGCCTTCAAGGCTCTTGACAAGCATGGTGGCCCGTCTGAATTTAAGGATATGCGAGAGTGGAACAATACCATTCAGAAGATGATTGATGCCTTTGAGTTGATGAAGTATGTGCGCTCAAATACAGAGGAAGAAGAACGAACCATCGAGCAAGGCCTAGATTTGTTCCGCAAATACTTTCGTAGTCTTTGGGATTGAAAATACTTTATTTGTAGTTCCCTGATTTAGGTTGACTACCTTATTGTTTAACCCTGAAATTAGTAGACTCGAAAAAACACCTAACCACCTAACCTGATAGGGCTTGAGGTTCGATGGACACAGGAATTGGGGCAGGTTAGGTGTTGGTTAAACTCCTAACTAACACCTAACCCAGCACCTAACCTTTTCATGCGGCTCGAAGCGGTACAACTTTGTAGTACTGGACGTTGCCGCGATTGGTGTGCTCGAAACCCAGTTCTCTCATAGCTAAACCCAGATGCACCTTTGTGCTATGATTGATGGCGACAGAGGGATATTCGCTTTGAATCATCTTCAATATCTGCTTGCTGTCCATTCCCTTTACGACCTCGCCTTCCTGAGGCTTTCGGAAACAAGCGGAAACAATCTCTCCGATGTCTTTTCTGGCTGTATAATCAAGATTCAACTCCTGAATACGGGCCACTTCTTCATTGTTGAACCAATAGGGAGCCTTCAGTTCTCGCACTTCATAAAGCACTTGGGCATAGAGTTGCTCATAGTCAATCTCCCCTACATTATTTATATATTGTCCCTGAGGAATCTGAATGCAGATATAGCGGCGACTTCCTGTTGCATCCGAAAGTGGATGCGGATTATTGGTAGTAGCCACGAACGAAGCAAAGCGGATTCTGTCTTCTTGAGCACATCCATAGATGGGACGCCCATTTACTTTGCTCTTGGAGAGAGTCTGCTTCAGGGCTGCATGCTGACTGGGTCGGATAGCTTCCAGCTCATCGAGGTTGACCAGCAGGTTGTTCGTCAAAGCCATTTCCTTGTCGAACTTGTTCGAAAGGTTCAAGTGGTCGAGATAATACTGGCGCAGATGCTGGGGAAGCAAGCGACGCAGGAAGGTGGTCTTGCCGCAACCTTGCGAGCCAATTAGGGTCGGCACACATTCATTTCCATGAAGTGTGTCCATCTGAAGCCAATGTGCAACAGTTGAGCGAAGCCAAATAGAGAGAAAGGACAAATGCTCGGAACTGACTCCAGGCAGACGGCCAAAGAGATTGGCTACATGATTCTGTCCGTCCCAGGCAGGAAGGCCATTCAGGAACTCCTCTATCGGATTAAAGACTGGCACTTCCTCTGAGTGGATATAATCCATAATGTCCGTCTTGGGATTGCCATCACAGATTTCCTCTCGCCTGGCCCGCAGCACAATACTATTCATTGCCTCCTGCGTGAGCGGACGGAAATCCGATGCCTGATTCCCAGCTTTAAGGGTTGTAAACTCTACCTTTCCATTCAGGATATTTCTGCGGAAATGGTAGTTCTCGTTAAGGAAAACTTCTACGGCGAGCATCCCTTCCTTCGAGGGCTTTACAGGCTCGCCATTAATGCTTAGTGTTTGATTCATGGTACGTTAATTTTTAGTTAGTTTGTATTTCCTCTGAAATACGCCACAAAGGTACGAAAAAAATCTCGATATTACAAATTTTTCCCTCGAAATTCACGATAAAAAAACACAAGATTCGTAACAAATTTTTGAGGTACGATTTATGACGTTCTATGTATGCTTTCTCAGAAGCAAAGAAGAACAAAAAAGTTAGGTGTTAGGTTAGGTGTTGGTTAGGTGTTTGAGCTACCCCTAACCTAACTCAATCCCAATATTCATCGGCTCTCAAGGCATATCAGGTTAGGTAGTGAGGTGTTTAGAGAAGATGACAGAAAACACACAGGTAGTTGCCCGATGACACGTGTTATGTTCGGCTACACTCCACGTTATGTTGGCCTACACTCCACGTTATGTTGGCCTACACTCCACGTTGTGTTTATAAATTACCCACGTTATGTTTTGGAAGATCTCGTACTATACAGCATCGGACCGTCGAAGGAAATCTCTTCGGCAGCACGCATGCGGTCGATGACTTCCTCAAGGAGATTGGGATTGAAGCCGGCAAGGTCAAGGTCGTAAGAATTGCGAGGTCCTTCCTGAAGCTGGTCGAGGATGTGCTTCCTCAAAGCCTCCTTCTCATTCTCAGGCAAAGTTTTCTCCGCCTTGCGCCTGCACACATCGCAGATGCCGCAGTCCTGCTCCGCCTCCTCTCCGAAGTAACGCAAGAGCATACGGCTTCGACAACAGTTTCCGTCCATGCTGATATACTGCAACATCGCCTCGATGCGCTCCTCATAATGCTTCCTTCTTTCCTCATAGACAGAAGCAGGAAGCACGACCTTCTCCTTGTCAACACGACGGCGACGGAAGGTGACGCAGGGCAAGTGCTTACGTGGAATGAACGATATAAGCTTTTGTTGGCTGAGGCGAAGGAACGTCTGGTAGATCTCGTCGGCAGACAAACCTGTGTCTTGACTCAGGTATTCCTCGTCGATATACACATAATCGACGAAGATGCCGCCATAGCGACGGAGCACGGAGAGAATGAGTCGCTCCTCGGCAGGGAAGATTGCACGGAACAATTCAGGTCGCGTCACGTTTATACGCAAACGGCTGGAAGCCTCATCCTCATCGCGATACTCGATGTAGCCGGCCTTGTCCAAGAGGTCGAGGGCATTGACAAGCGTCGTCGGGAAGTAGCCATAAGTGCGGCAGAACTTATCGAGGTTGAACTCTCGCGTAACAGACAAACCGTCGCCTTCGGCTATGCCGAGGAAACAGCAAAGCAACTCATAGACATTACGCACATAATCAAGCTCGGGGAACTGCTGTGACAAGCGAAGCGAATAGCGCTGCCGCTCGTTGCCCTTAGTCAGGAGAATGGCATAAGCCAGCTCGCCGTCACGACCAGCACGACCTGCCTCCTGGAAGTAAGCTTCTACGGAATCCGGCATATCGGCATGTAGCACGAGACGCACATCGGGCTTGTCTATGCCCATACCAAAAGCATTGGTAGCCACCATGATACGTATCTCATCGCGACGCCAACGCTCCTGTCGCTCGTTCTTCTGCACGACGTTCAAGCCTGCGTGATAGTACGTGGCAGGATACCCTAAGTCGTTCAGCTGCTGGGCAAGCTCTCGACAATTCCTGCGACTCCTCGTATATATAATGCAAGAGCCTGGAATCGTCTGAAGAGCATGCAGGATGCCGCTCAAGATTTCATCCTCCTGCTGAACGATGTAGGCAAGGTTCGCTCGCCCGAAACTCATTTGAAGGACGTTCTCCTCACGGAACAAAAGCTTCTGCTGAATGTCCTTGACCGCCTTGGGAGTCGCTGTTGCAGTAAGCGCCAAGACTGGGCACGAAGGGAAGAACTCCCTGATATTCGCGATGTCCAGGTACGACGGACGGAAGTCGTAGCCCCACTGACAGATGCAATGCGCCTCATCAACCGTGATGAAGCAAACCTTCATGCGGCTCAGTTTTTCGAGAAAGATTCTGCTCGAAAGCCTTTCGGGGGAGATGTATAGAAACTTGTAAGCACCGAAGATGCTGTTTTCCAAGATGGTCAGCACCTCATCGTGCGACATGTGACCGGTGATATAGCTTGCCTTGATGCCGTGCTTGCGAAGGCTCTCCACCTGGTCTTTCATCAGCGAAATGAGCGGTGTAAAGACAATGCAGACACCCTTCATCGCAAGTGCCGGCACTTGGAAAGTGATGCTCTTACCGCCTCCGGTTGGCATCAGGGCAAGTGTGTCGCGCCCTGCACCTATGCTTTCTATGACCTCACGCTGTATGCCGCGAAAGTCGTCAAAGCCCCAATACTGACGAAGGAGAGAAAGATAATCCATCTCCCTACTCTCTTGGCTTGATGTCTTCTATCTGCAACTGCACCTCGCTGCGCTTGTGACTGTTCTCTTCAATATGGTAAACGATATCGAAAGCGCGCTTTGTCTTGATGTAACGAGCCTGCGAACTCTGGCCGAAAGCAATGCCGTTCATCACGGTGCTGCTCTTCGAGTCGACGAGTTCAAGCTTGATGTGCTCCTGGTCTCGCCCGACAACTTTGCTCGTTCCGAAGTCATAAACCTGCCGCGTGCAGAAGAGAGGCTTATGGTTGTCAGGGCCATAAGGGGCAAAACGCTTGATGTCGGAAACGATGCGACGGTTGATGTCACGGAAGTCTATCTCGGCATCGATGCGCAGGATGGCGTTGACCTGCTCAGGTTGAATGTGTTCCTGAACGTATTGCTCAAAGCGACGACGAAACTCTGGAATGTTCTGAGCAGGCATACTAAGGCCGGCTGCATACGTATGTCCCCCGAAGTTCTCGAGCAGGTCGGCACAGCTCTCGATAGCTTTATACACATCGAAACCCGGGACACTTCGTGCCGAGCCGGTCGCCATGCCGTCATCGTTGCAAGTAAGCACCACGCTTGGCTTGTAGAAGACTTCGGTCAGACGGGATGCCACAATGCCGATGATGCCTCGGTGCCACTCTTCGTTGAACAGGACTATGGACTTGTGTTCGTGTCTGTGTTCGAGAGTCTTGACGATGCGGTTCGCTTCTTCGGTCATCGCCTTGTCAAGGTCCTTGCGTTGCTCGTTGTATTCGTTGATTTGCTCAGCCAGTTCCTTTGCCTTCTTGGGATCTTTTTCAATGAGCAGCGCAACGGCTTCATTGCCCGTCTGCATACGGCCGGAAGCATTGATGCGCGGCCCTATCTTGAAGATGATGTCACCCAGAGAGACCTCCTTATTCGTCAGTCCACATATCTCCATGAGTGCCTTGACGCCAGTGCTGGGAGAGCTGTTGATTTGTCGCAAGCCGTGATAAGCCAAGATACGGTTCTCTCCCATGATGGGCACGAGGTCTGCCGCAATGCTGATAGCACAGAGGTCGAGCAGGGGTATCAGTTGCGAGAACTCTATGCCGTTGCTGATGGCGAAAGCCTGCATCAGTTTGAAACCAACGCCGCAACCGCAGAGATGCTCGTAAGGATAAGTGTTATCGAAGCGCTTAGCATTGAGGACAGCCACGGCTGGCGGCAGTTCATCATCGGGCACATGGTGGTCGCAGATGATGAAGTCGATGCCTTTCTCCTTGGCATAAGCGACTTCGTCGGTAGCCTTGATGCCGCAATCCAGCACGATAACAAGACCGACGCCCGTCTCCTGGGCATAGTCCACACCCTTTCTGGAGACGCCATAACCGTCTTCGTTGCGGTCGGGTATGTAGTAGTCGATGTTGCTATAGAACTGCTGAAGGAAGCGATAAACCAGGGCTACGGCAGTGCATCCGTCCACATCATAGTCGCCATAGACGAGGATGCGCTCCTTTCGTCCGAGGGCTTGGTTGAGACGGTCGACAGCCTTCTGCATGTCCTGAAACAGGAAGGGATCGTGCAGATCAGGCAGCTGAGGACGGAAGAACTTACGTGCTTCCTGCACACTGCCTATGCCGCGTCCAACCAGGACACGTGCCAAGACAGGGCTGATCTTCAGCTCCTCTGCCATCTCCCCCGCAAGCTTCAGCTCTGCGTCGGAAGGCGGATTGTAGCTCCATTCGTAGTTCATCGTAAAAGAAGATACGTTGGAGCTTACTTGATGTATTCGCTAAAGTCGGTCAGATGCATGTCGCCCTTGCGCAGGAAGGTGTCGTGCATGGCGAAGGCAGCTGCCAGTTCGTGGTGAGTATGGCCGCCGCGCTTCTCTGCGTACTTGAGGTAATCCTGCAACATGGGACGATAGTCGGGATGTGCCACCTTGATGAGTTCCTGCGCTTTCTGCATGTCGCTCTTGTGACGAAGGTCGGCCACGCCGTATTCCGTGATGACGGCATCGATGTAGTGGTTCGTGTGATCGATGTGGCTGGCGAAGGGAACGATGCTTGAAATCGCGCCGCCCTTGGTTGTGGAGCCGCAAGTGAAGATGGTCAGATAAGCGTTCGCTGCAAAGTCAGCTGAGCCACCAATGCCGTTCATCATCTTCGTGCCGCATATCTTGGTGCTGTTCACGTGGCCATAGAGGTCGCACTCGATGGCGGTATTAAGTGCACAAACGCCCAGACGAGCGATGACTTCGGGGCAGTTGCTTATCTCTGAGGGACGCAAAACCAACTTGTCCTTGAAGAAATCAATGTTGTCGTAGATGTCAAGAAGACACTCGTTGGTGACTGTCAAAGAACAAGCCGATGCGGAGAGCACGCGGCCTTGTTTCATCAAGCCTACTGGTGCGTCCTGCAACACTTCTGTATAAATGTTGAAGTTAGGCACTTCGGGGCACTGTCCGAGGGCACCGAGAACGGCATTTGCACCACTGCCTACACCGCTCTGCAGATTGAGGAAGGTCTTCGGAATAAGACCTTGCTTGAGGTTGAGCAGCAGGAAGTCTGCCACGTTTTGACCAATCTGAGTGGTGATGGGATCTGGGTCTTTAAAGCTGCGAGCCTCATCGGGAACGTTACATTCCACAACGCCAACGATGCGGTCAGCGTCCACTTCGACGTAAGGTTTGCCGATGCGGTCGCTCGCCTTTGTAATCATGATGGGCGTGCGGAAAGGATGATCCTGTATCTCGTAAACGTCGTGAATACCCTTACTGTTGGGGCTGTGGAATGCGTTGAGCTCCACAATGATGCCTTCAGTCGCGAGTCGGCAAACGGTGGGACTGATGCCTCCAGCTGCCGTGAGGTAGATGTGGGCCTTGTTTCCCACTTTCTCGATGGCGCAGGCCTCAATGATAGCCCAGTTCACTTCTCCGAGATAGCCCTGACGAATCTGGGTTGCCATGTTCGAGAGATTCAGGTCGGAATAGTTCAGGGTGTTCTGATTGACGTTCTTACGGAAGTCGGGATTGGTGGTGTAGGGAGCTCGGAAGTCGATAGCGAGAGCGTTCGAGAGGTCGCCATCGCAACTTTGTCCTGTACTTGCACCTGTGAAAATACTGATTTTGAAGGGTCGTCCAGCCTCATGTTCTGCGACTGCTTTCTTGGCAATCTCAGCTGGAGTGCACTTCGCGACACCGGCTGGTGTGAAACCACTCAGGCCGATGGTTTGTCCATTCTGGACAAGGGCTGCAGCTTCGGCAGCGGTAATTCTATTGAAGTCCATGATGTGATGTGTTAAATTTTGCGCACAAAGTTACAAAAAAAAATGGAGAAATGTACCCTTTGTAAGCCTTTTTAACACACATCACTGTTGTTTTATACCTGAAGAGGCTCTTTTCGGAAGAAAGCACGATAGTTTTCGGCCATCACTTTGCCCAAACTCACCACTTCGAGCCCCCTTTTTTGTGCCACATTATTATATATTTCTTCTATTGAGTGGACCACATCGTCGTCGGTTTCGAGCAACAGTCTGTCTATCGGACAGATACGCAAGCTCTCCTCATTAGGCTGGAAGCCGAAGCTAACGAAAAAGCCTGCGTCGAGGAGCGAACGCAATTGCTGGGGCTTGCCTCGGAAGCCGTGAAGCATCCAGGGTTGCTTTGGTTTCAACTCTTTTCGCAGCCGAAGCAACCGCTCGAGGGCTTTCACGCAATGGATGATGAGCGGTTTCCCGATTTCCTCACTTAGCCTGATTTGCCGAATGAAGACTTCCTCCTGCACTTCCATTGAAGGTCCGCGCAAGCCATCAAGCCCGCATTCGCCAATCGCGAGTTTGCCCGAGAGGTCAGGAACAACAAATTCCTCATCCGCTCTCCACGGGTGAACGCCCCAAGTGTCGCGACCGTCAACAACGGCCACAACATCCTTGCTGGCGGGAGTTTGATGGGTGTGAAAATCGATATATAGCATCGTGTTCTGAAATTAGGCGTGCCTAGTTGGCAAACTAGGCGTGGCTAATTCGCAAACTAGACGTGGCTAATTCGCAAACTAGACGTGACTAGTTTGAAAACCATGAATAGTGAATTCTAAATTATGACTCGCTTAAGGCACCGGATCGTAACCGCTTCCGCCCAAAGGATGGCAGCGGAGCAAGCGTTTCAGGGCAAGCCAGGAACCCTTGAACGGACCGTATTTCCGCAATGCCTCGATGGCATATTGGCTGCAAGTGGGTGTGAAACGGCACGACGGAGGCGTCAGCGGAGAGATGAACCGCTGGTAGATCCGAACGAACAGGATGAACAACCAAGTCAACAAGTCGCTCGGCTTACGTATTGGGGGCAACGCTTTCATGGATTCTTTGCAGTATGTTTTGCATTTTCTGGAACACCTTCTCTGTCGGCAAGACCTCGTCGGAAGTCCAGAGGAAAGCTATGTCGAGCCCGCCATCGAGTGGCTGGAGCAGTTCTTTCTGCAAGCGATAAGCCTCGCGCAACTGCCGCTTGATGCGATTTCGCTTGACAGCCCGCTTGAAGTAACGCTTTGAAACAGATACCATTATGCGCACCATTCCCACTTCGTTCGGCATAAAGACGGCACGAATAGGGAAGGCTGAGACCGACTGATGGCCGCCTCCAAAGAGCTCCTCCAAAGCCTTTCGGCTGCAGAGACGCTCCTCTTTTGGGAGAGTGCAGGAGCCGACGTTAGCCATTTGCCTTGCGCAGATGGTCGTCGATGGCAGAGGAAATGCTGGGATACTGAGGAGAGGGAGCCTCGATGTCGAGACGCAAACCGGCATCGCGGACAGCTTTGGCCGTCGTCGGACCAAGCGTACCGATGACAATATCGCCTTGCTTGAAGTTCGGGAAGTTCTTCTTCAACGACTGCACACCGCTGGGGCTGAAGAAGATAAGCATGTCGTAGTCGAAAGGCTCGCCTTCCTCGAAGTCGTTGCTAACCGTGCGATACATCACAGCATCCGAGTGCTTGATGCCCTTGCTGTCGAGCAGTTCGCTGAAGACAGGATTGTGTACATCGCTCAGAGGAATGAAATAACGCTCCGACTTGTGCTTCAGCATGACAGGAACCAAGTCGTCAATCTTGCCGGTTGTCCCGAAGAAGACCTTGCGCTTGCGATACTGCACATACTTCTGAATGTACTGTGCCACCGTCTCGGTAATGCAGAAGTACTTCATCTCCTCAGGGATGGGAATGCGCATCTCCTTGGCAAGCAGGAAGAAATTGTCAATCGAGAGACGTGACGTGAACACGATAGCCGTGTGCTCAAGGATGGATATCTTCTGTGCACGGAACTCCTTTGGAGTCAATGGTTCAACCTTAATGAAGGGACGGAACACGATCTCCACATTGTGACGCTTCGCGATGTCGTAGTACGGAGAGTTCGCCGACGTGGGCTCAGGCTGGGATATGAGTATCTTCTTTATCATCGTTTGTCGTAATTTTTTCACTAAAGTTTAACCACCGAAAGTAGCTCTGCATATGTCAAAACTTGTTGCAAGACAAGCAAAGGCATTATTTCGAGTGTGCAAAAGTACACAATTAAATGCAAAGTGCCATACATTTTGGGGAAAAATATCTGATATGTCTTAAAAAGCAGCACTATCTTGACCAAAAAGATAAGACAAAGCGCCAAAAAGAACACTTCTTCGTGAGGAATCGGCAAAAACATCACTACCAGAGTAAGGACGAGAGAAAGCATCGCTTCGGCCACATAAAGGAAGGTGTAAACCCTCTTCATTGTAAAGATTTTTTCATCGCGAAAGAACACCCAATTCACGAAGCTCGACATCATTCGCTTTACTAGGAAATAGACTATCCAAAGCAGGAAGAAGGCACCAAAAAGGATGTAAGGCGTCTCGGGGAACGGGTAGTAATCCACATCGTGCTGTGTGTAGATGAATGTCACCATTGCTGCCGTGAGCGAAAGAAGCACGACGGCAATCACTCTGGTTGAGTAACGAAGCGGATCATCCACGAGAGGCTCTTCCGCCTTGCCTGGTATGGGGAAGAACACACTCTGCAGCAACTCCTTGAACTTCTTCCTGAGCCGCATCACCAGACTTATCGCAAGCAACAGACAAACCAGCAGAAGCAACCCGCTCCACCCGTCTCCACGAAGGCGGAAAGGTGTCGCAGTTGCACCATAGCCCAAGGGCCTGTAGGCAACCTCCGTGTGTAGCACGCTGTCGCCCTTCACAAGACCGCCGTCATCATAAGGGATTAAGACTTCGGCAAGTGTGTCTTGCAACTCTGGCTGACAGAGTGTATCAACACAAAGCGTGTCGTTGCAAAGCGAATCTGGAACAATCATATCTTGGCAAAGCGACGGATACTTGTGTCCCAAATCGACGTCTCAAGAGCCATCTTCAAGGCTTCTTCTGGTGTCGGAGCGACCTTCCAGATGTCGGCATGCACAGGTCGCATGAAGTTCTCCTTGATAGCTTGGTGCAACGTATTGAGCATGGAGTCGTAATAACCCTTGGTGTTGAGCAGGATGATGGGTTTCAGGTAGAGTCCCAACTGCTTCCAAACGATGAGTTCTGTCATCTCTGCAAAGGTGCCTATTCCGCCTGGCAGGAAGATGCCGGCATCGCTTATCTCGGCCATCTTGGCTTGTCGTTCATGCATGTCGGCAGTCTCTATAATCTCAGTCATGCCGTCGTGACACCAACCTTCCTTAACCATGAAAGTCGGGATGACACCGATGGCTTGTCCTCCATTCTCGAGACATCCGTTCGCGCTCTCTGCCATGAGACCCATGTTGCCTGCGCCATTCACCAATGTTATGCTTTTCTCAGCCATCAACTGGCCAAGCTTGCGTGCATCCTGAAAGTATCTCTCGTCTATCTGAGTGCTGCTTGCACAATAGACGGCAATCTTTTTCTGTTCGTTCATCATAAGTTAAATTCTTTCTTTATCTTCTCCACGTAGTCGAGTTTCTCCCAAGTGAAGAGCTCGACAGTCACTTCCTTCGTGTCCTGATAGAGCGACTCGTAACGCTTCGTGACGATGCGCGGCTCGCGACCCATGTGGCCGTAAGCAGCCGTCTCCTCATATATGGGATTGCGAAGTTTGAGTCGTTGCTCAATGGCATACGGGGTGAGTGTGAAGATTTCCTTTATTTTCTTGGCAATTTCGCCATCGCTCATGTCCACGTGACTCTTGCCGTAAGTATCGACGAAGATGCTCACGGGTTCTGCCACACCGATGGCATAGCTGAGCTGCACCAGCATTTCGTCGGCCACACCTGCTGCCACCATGTTCTTGGCGATGTGTCGAGCCGCATAAGCAGCCGAGCGATCGACCTTAGAAGGGTCTTTTCCGCTGAAGGCTCCACCGCCGTGTGCGCCTTTTCCTCCGTAGGTATCGACGATGATTTTGCGTCCCGTGAGACCTGTGTCGCCATGAGGTCCGCCAATGACGAACTTGCCTGTCGGATTGACGTAATATGTTATGGAATTCGAGTCGGCAAAGAGCTTGCGGACACGCTCCGAGCGAATACCTTCGAGCATGCGGGGCACGAGAATCTCCTTGACATCCTTCGTGATGCGCTGCTGCATGGCTTCGTCGGTATCGAACTCGTCATGCTGAGTGCTCACGACGATGGTATCGATGCGCTGAGGCACGCCTTCGTCGCTATATTCAATAGTGACCTGGCTCTTGGCATCCGGCCTGAGATAGGTCATCACCTTGCCTTCACGACGTATCTCAGCAAGCATCCAGAGCAGACGATGCGCAAGGTCGAGGCTCAGTGGCATGTAGTTCTCGGTCTCGTTCGTTGCGTAACCAAACATCATACCCTGGTCTCCGGCACCCTGCAAAGTGCGGTCCGAGCGATCCACACCTCTGTTGATGTCGACACTCTGCTCGTGTATGGCAGAGAGCACGCCACAGCTATTACCCTCGAACATGTACTCGCTCTTGGTATAACCGATGCGGTTGATGACCTCGCGGGCAATGCGTTGCAGGTCGACATAAGCTTTTGTCTTGATTTCGCCGGCAAGCACAACCTGTCCAGTCGTCACGAGTGTTTCGCACGCCACCTTCGAATCGGGATCGAAGGCAAGCAGTTTGTCGAGCACGGCATCGCTGATTTGATCGGCCACCTTATCGGGATGGCCTTCGGAGACAGACTCCGATGTAAACAAATAACCCATAGTAGAATTAATTCTTTAATATAATTAATAATGTATGGGGAAAGAATTCGGCTACAAATGCGCGAGGTGACAAATGTTCATCCTCCTTTTAGCATTTTTTACTGTGGTTGCAAGCAGCCCAAATCTATCCACATTTCGTTTTTGCGGGTGCAAAGGTACGACAATTAATT
>JAFYYO010000411.1 GCA_017557475.1 Bacteroidaceae bacterium | reverse complement strand
TTTGCACTGGATTTAAAATCCATCGCGACTTTGGGCTTCGGCTCGGCATAGAAATGAGCTCTTTCTCTGCTCTCGCCTTGCACCAAAGTTGCAACGACAGTTGAGACAAGAAGTTTTATCGCATCGAAAACAGGGCCCGTTTCCGCTGCATGAGCTGATGCTCGACATACATACACACACGCCGTGGACGCGCGGCTACAACATATAAATAAGGACACGCAGCGGCGTATCCTTATCCCCGAAACACATCTTTGACTTACTGGAAAACAAACACAGGCAGGCTAAAGCATCAAAAAAAACGTGGAGCATCGGCCATCATAACACGTTATATTTGCTCACGACACAGGGGAAGATGAACTTTTCGGAAGTAAAAATGGCTCCGCGCATTAAAAGCGCGCCTTTGCTCTAAAGAGTCAAAGAAGTTATAAAATGAAGTTAATTCGCTATCGCTCATGGAAGTTAACTCGCTCCGCTCGTGGACGATAGTTTGGGTCCCTAAGGTATTGTCCTGCACGAAGTGCTTAACTCCCAGCCTGCAAAGCAGGCTTAACTTCCACTTTAACTTCCCATTTAACTCCCTTAACATCTCTAACTTCTACCTTTGTCATTTTACGTATATCTTTTTCGCCTTTCCATCGCTCGTGCGGACGATGTTGATGCCGCGAGGCAATCTGCCATTTGACCATCGAGCATTTACTATTTGACGACCGCTGAGGTCGTAGATGGTGGTCGATTCAGCACCCTCTGCGTTGATAGGTCGAATGGCATCCGGGTCGCCTAAGTATCTGAGGCTGCACGAGAGAAGCAGGTATTCGTCGTAACCACTGCTGCGGCTCTCGTTGGTGAAGCTAATCACATAATTGCCTGGTGTGCTGATAGAGAAAGGCAGGTTGCGTTCTATTGCCGATGAGACATCTGCCGATGAATTGCCGTCTGCGTTGGGCGATGCGGTGAAGGCTCTGGATGCGGCAATGCTACTGCCCGTTTCGGCATCGAGGATGCTTACCTTGTACCTGGGACTTGACTTCCAAGCGGCCATCGCGTAAGATAGCTTGTAGTCGCCTTGTTCGAGGTAGAGTGGGTAGTCACTCTGCCGTCCATATTCAGCACACTCTTCTCTCCAATAGAGCGCTTTGCCTTGATAGCCAGTGAAACCCGACATAGTGCGGGCACCAAGGCTGAAGGTGTTGGGATATTCGTGCACCTCGTTGTTCTCTTGCACGCAACGCCATCCCTGCGGAATTGCGCCTGTAACGACGGTGGAGAAGTCGAGATTGAGGACAGAATTCAGGTCTTCGAACACAGGTTCTATGCTGACGTTGTCGTTAGGCATTATGAAAGTAATCTTGCTTAGGTCGTCAGAGAGTTCGATGGTCTTCTCCATAGTATAGAACACGGAGTTTATCACGCGCAGTTCTTTCAGGGCGTATCCATATCTGGCGCTGATGTTAAGGATGATGGTATCGCCTTCTTCTGCTTCGGTTTTGTTGGCTGTGATGGTGCCGAACTCTGTTTCCTTAATCTCTACGAAATAGGTCATCGGAGCGACATCGGCAGGTCGGTAGCAGATTTGGTCAATATATAGGGGAAGCCCACGATTGTTGTTGATGGTGAGGTCGTTGGCGCTTGCGGTAAGGTTTGCTTCTACGTTTACCCATTTCCACTCGTTCTCTTCGGTCTTTTCGCATGTAATGGTCTTGGAAGAGCCATTTACCTTCACAAGGATATTGCCCCTCTTGGTCGAACAAGTATAGCGTATGCCGATGACATAATCGCCTTCCTGTCCTTCCTTCAACTTCAGCTGATGACGCAGCGACCCAGTCCTTTCTGTACCCATATCCATAAAGCCGTTGCCCGCATGACCGCGAACGCTGGGATACTCTCCATAAGGATTCGTGGTGCACTTCTTGATGTTCTTGAAGTCCATGTCTTCTGCTTCGATGAGGATGGTGCCTCGATAGAGTTCGGGCTGCTGGGGAAGAGGCAAAGGAGTGATGGCTATGGCGTCGGTCATAGCAGAGCGATCCGCAGCTCCAGAGCAGTTGACGATG